>DAOTAZ010000191.1:0-6852 GCA_035382965.1 Chitinispirillaceae bacterium
CCGGAAACCCCATCAGATCCCTTGCACTTACCCCCCTGTATGTACACCACAGGCTGTCATTATAAAAAAGTCTCTCAGCAATCCGGAAAGTCACCCGGTTTGAATTGATACCAATGCTGTCAAAGGAAAGAGGAACACCACCGTTATACCTGGAGTGCACTCTCAGGAAACGATTGTTTTTATGGGAAGTATCGATTGAAGAAGCGTACACAGGTGATGAGAAAACCAGTGTAATCGAGGGTTTCAGCCCAAGCACACTGTCTGGTCGGGGAGTTATTCCCAAAAGACTGAAACCGATACTGTCAACTCTCATTCCCCTCTTCTGCAGGCCGGTGCTGTCTCTTCGGGAATCATTATTAACATCCAGACAGTTAGGCCCCTGAGGAGTGCGAGCCACATCGGTCAGATCAACAGTCATGACAACCTCAAGGGAATCAGTAGGAATAAAAAGCCCCTCAGGAGGAAAAAAACCGAACCGCGGGCTGGCTTGACGGTACGATGGAGAAAGGTTGAGTCTGGTATTGTTCTGGCTCCATGTGTAATTGTATCTGATCGGATCATCTTTTCCTGTAAACTCTCTGTCAAGAACACTGTAAAGGAAAACACCACTCCTTGTCAACCCTGTATCCATCGGCTCCGAGAAGGAAATCTGTATTGTCGCATGCGGAGGAAATTTATATGCAAGACGTTTACCCAGTGGTTTATAAGGAACATTGGGAATAAAATCAGGGCTTACAGAAATCACACGGGGAAGATCGTTGTACTCCAGAAACACTGGAATTGTATCGGTGGAATGGCGGGGATCACTGGTAAAAAGTATCACGGTGTCGGATATTATCCCGTCACCAAGCAGTTTCTCTACAGAGAAAACAAATCTGCAGGTCAGAAGCTGATATGGCGGGAGAAAAAGCGGCTTAAAACCCGATGAGTTTTCTGAAGTAAATATTACATCCTGAGTATCCTGTGGAATTACTACCGAAAGCCACCTGGAACTTTTACCCTTAAAAATGATTCCAGTGACATGCATTGTATCTGTACCACTGTTAAGAAGAGGCAGATCAATGGTGTCTTTCTCCCCGGCTCCCACTATCAGCGATGCAGATTTGGAAAGAGAGTCTCTGGCTGCGAGATAGTGGACAGTATCAATGGAAAACCAGGGATACCTGACTGAAAACCTTAGCGTATCGGATCTCCCGAATATGTCGGAACAAATAACCGTTATCAGTGAATCGCCTCTTTCAGGCCTGTACTGATGCGAAAATCTGTTTCCGGGTATCCTTGAAATATAAGTGGAATCTCTGTTAACAAAACGATAAGTAAGAGTATCCCAGAATGTACAGTCCGTATCAGAAACCGCAGTCTGAATCGTTATGCCGCTCCCAGGTACTACCCTCAGCACTTCTCCATCACTGATACTCCTGTCCCCCACCTGTATACTGGTAATTCGGGGAGAATGGTTGATTCTTACCCTTGTTACGCATAAAATGCTGGTGTCCGGATCTCTGGCAACAACCGATACCGTAAATGAGTCTACTATGGAAAGCGTATCTCCGCGGATAACATATCTGCCCTGTTCCCCCATCCTGATAGAATCTACCCTGAAGGATTTTTCTCTGCTTCCAAGCTCAATAAATCCCCTGACCAGCACCGGATCATTTGTGTCACTTACAGAATAAAAAAACTCCAGAGAATCATCCTCCTGAAGATCACATCTGCTTGATTTTCCCAACTCAATAGTATCCCGCTCGCCCAGAGGAGATGTAAATACCATTGACACATTTATACCCGGAACTGAATTACGGCTGAAAAGGGTTAGAGTTTTTGATACCGCCTTCCATCCCTGGTTATCGACAGCATTAAGTGTACAGATAACAGCAGTATCTGATCTTTCCAGCGGAAGCAGGGTTACTACAGTATCGAAATTGGACTGAGATACAACAGAGAGACTTTTATTGATAGCAGGGAATAAAGCATTCAGGGTAATTGTATCGTCGTTGTTGTAGTCGAATAAGTTTACATACAACAATACTGAATCACTCCTGGAGTGCATATATACTGTGTCTCCGAAAGAAACCGTCGTATACCTTTTCTTCCCTGTTCTCAGAGAATCGATACCCTCAATGACAGGCTGTCCGTTCCAGGGAATTGTTACCGACTTTATCGAAGGAGTGGAAAGTGAATCAACACCGAACCCGGGGTTGCGAATTATTTCCAATCTGTATTGAAAAAATCTGGCATCGCCTGAAAAAGATGCCATTGCAGAACTGTCGTGCATGGAAATCCAGGAGTTATTCCTGCACTCCGCCACAGTACGACCGATTCTTACAGAATCGAGCATTCTCCAATCTGTCAATGCGGAAACATCAACGATTCCGGGGTAGAATCGGACAGAATCTCCAGCGGAAACTGGAAGGGAGTCAACCGGAGATGTCCAGAATCCCCTCTGGAAGCGTACCCCTCTGTAACCAAAAGTTGTTCCCTTCAGATAACCCTGAACATGGGGACTGCTGCTCCAGGTCACTCCGAAATCTCCCCAACCGTTTATGACACAGTTAACTGCGGCTTTATAACGATCCGCTGTGTCAACCGGCACCTCCGGATTAGAGAATACAAATGTCTCCGCAGCTCCCAGTACACCATTAGAAACAGGATACCTGAATCCCTCAATTGAGGCCACACCGTCGTTATTGAGATCCCCCTTTACAGCTATTAATAAAAAATTGGAATTGGAAGATGCAGCGCAATACCGGGCTCCTGCTGTGCCGCTTATCTGATTGGGAATCAGATTGACAACTCCATTGTCAATCTCAAGCTGATGCATCAGAATCCCGCTGCTGTTCCAGAATACAACCGCAAATCTCCCCTCTCCATAGGGAGCCACCCCTGCATCATCGTAAAATGAAAAACGGCTGTCACCTGCTTCTTCTGTAAAAACACCCAAAGGGCCTCCATTAAGATTCCTGCTGAAAAAGCGGTAATTAAGATACTTGTCACTGCTCGGTTTTCCCCTTGTCCATATTACCAGAATATTACCATGCCCATCATAGGAAACAGAGCAGTTAAGAAGATACATCCCATCACTTCCGGTTTCCGAGGTCACCTCGGCACTTCCAGCTACTTTAAGCGTGTTCCCGGAAGAATAGATTTTTCTGAGCATTACCTTATTGGCATCCACACTGTTCACCACAAGAAAAGTGTCTTCCTCCATGTAACATTGGGATGGAAAAAGCCATCCGCTGTTAATCACTGAATCGACAGCAAGACTGCAAACCCCGTTATGAAGCATCAGTGAGCGTTTGGTAATACTTTCCCTGTTTACAAACGATATCAACATTCCGCTCTCCCCCCTGTCTGCGTGAAGATAGCAGTCCAGTGGAGCTTTTATTTCACAGAATTTTCTGGGAGCAAGAGCCGTTGCACTTGTAGTGTTAAGCTTTACTTCTGTGCAGAAAACATATTTGTCAAGTGAGTCTATATAAAAAAAGTAGAAGGTATCAGAAGCACCAGCGGTTATATCTGTGTAGTTTAATACTTTTGCACCGGCTGGAACAGAATCACCAAAGAGCTTTATTGTCTCCCTGTATTTAACCGCCAGACCGATTCCACTGTCTGTGAGGGTTATATTGGAATCATTGATTCCATCATTACTGACAGTAAAATCAGAACGCACATAATTTCCACAGTAGGCGGAAGATGCTATCAGCAGAACAGCAGCCGCAATTGCCGATAAAGCAGGCTCAGCCTTTCTGCGATTGCACTTTTCTGATAAACCCCTGCTGCGATACATCATCTATAAAACTCTGTTCCTCGGTACGATATTCCTTCTTCCATTCCGCAAGCCTGCGTTCCTTAACAAGCTCTATGGCCCGGCGGTCCCTGGTTGCTGTAACCAGCGTCTTGCGGACTCTGGCTATCTCCCCCCTTATTTCATCCACCTTTTTTCCAGCCTGAAGCAAGTCTTCTTTCAGCTTGAAACGATAGGAGACAGAATGACGCAGCATCATTATACTCTCATTTGATCCACGCCTTTCCTTCTCGGAATTCTGAAGTTCCTTCAACTGGTCATGAATACTGTTCACTTTCCTCTGTGCCTCAATATACTGACGATTTTTCTCAGCGAGGCGCAGCTTTATCTCATCCTCCTTACGTTTACGGATATCAAGAAGAGTGTCGAGACGGAACCTGAATTTTTTCATCAGCTTATCCCCACAGCCCTGACCAGTTCAATAAGATTCCTGTTGCTCTCCTCAAAGTCAGACTTCTCATTTCGATCCTGCCGTAAATATTCATTGAGAGGGCCGTTCAATTTAATAGCCTTATCAACTCTTTCACTGCTTCCGGCAGCATAAGCTCCGATCTGAATCAAATCCTCATTTTCCCTGTAAGCAGCCATGTAGTCCTTTACCATAGAACTTATTTTGGCCTGTGCCCCGCTTATCACATCCGGCATGCACCTGGAAATGCTCTCCAGAACATCGATTGCAGGGAAATGATTTCTGTGAGCCAGTTTACGCGAAAGAACAATGTGGCCGTCAAGAATACTTCGTGCAGCATCGGCGATGGGCTCATCCATGTCGTCTCCTTCCACCAGTACTGTAAAAAGACCGGTAATGGAGCCCTTTTCAGATGTCCCCGCACGCTCAAGGAACTGAGGAAGCATGGAGAAAACAGACGGAGTATAACCCTTTGTTGCAGGAGGCTCTCCAATAGCAAGTCCAATCTCCCGCTGTGCCATCGCAAGCCGGGTCACGGAATCTACCAGTAAAAGGACATCTTTACCACTATCCCGGAAATACTCCGCTATCGAAGCCGCAATCATGGCACCCTTTATCCTGATCAGCGCAGGCTGATCCGATGTAGCCGTGACCACTACCGAACGGGCAAGCCCTTCCTCACCAAGATCCCTCTCCAGAAACTCCCGTACCTCTCTTCCCCGCTCACCTATCAGGGCGATAACATTTACATCTGCCTTGCAGTTTCTGGCCATCATCCCAAGAAGCACGCTTTTTCCCACACCACTTCCTGCAAAGATCCCCATCCGCTGGCCCTTGCCGATCGTGATAAGAGAATCTATAGCCCTGATACCCGTATGGAATGGCTGGGAGATTCTCTTTCGCTGAAGAGGATTGGGAATAGATGAGAAGATCGATCGATAACACTCGGCCTTTATTGCTCCTTTTCCATCAAGAGGATTTCCAAGCCCATCAAGTACCCTTCCCAGCAACTGGCGCCCCGCACCCACCATCAGCGGACGCTTGGTTCCCTCAACTGTCAATCCAGCATGAATTCCCTCGATAGGCCCCAGAGGCATCAGAAGTGTGCGGTCTCGGCGAAATCCAACCACCTCTGCCCGACCCACTACTTCCCCGTTCTTCTCGATAAGACACAGATCTCCCACTGATGCAGCAGGACCGGTCGACTCTATTAGAAGACCGATCACCTCCGCAATCTTTCCATGCACCCTGATCGGTTCCGCATTGGCAACGGCATTTAAATAAGGCTGGATTTTTAACTGAAGATTCATTTCTGCGCGCCGTTTACCGGAGAGTAAAATTTATCATACCTGAAAAAGCACTATCAGGAATTTTCAGCCAAATCAACAGTCAGGGGCTCCCTCAGTGAAGAGTTGATATTCTCCCAGACACTCTCAACCAATCCGGCAATCTCCTCAAACTGCACTCCCAGACGAGCATCGACTACACCGGAATTGGACTCTATGATGCATCCACCTCTTGACACCCGCTCATCACTCTCCACACTCACGTTTTTAAGGCTCTCCGCAACAGGAACCCAGAAATCCTTCCTTCCGGAAACTGTCTCGAAATCATCGGGTGAAACCCTCACAACAAGCCGCTCGCGATCACCAATATATGTCAGCGCCTTTTTAAGCACCGACAGAATGATATTCTGGTTTACAGTCACTTCAGTGGATATTATCTTCCTCACCATCTCACAGCAGAGACGGAGAAGTATATGCTCTGAACCGGAAAAAACAGCCCTTCTCGATTCATCAAACTGACGTATTATTGACTCGATTTTCTGCTGCAGTTGATCGATCTTCTTCTCGTAAATCTCAGTTGTCTCCTCACGTCCCCTGGAGAGTCCCTCCTCAAGCCCCTCAGTACGTCCCTTTACAAAAGCAGCCTGTACCGCCTGACGGGCCGATTCCTTCTGCTTTTCGAGCCTTCCCTCCAGATCGATCACCTTTTTCTCTAACTCAAGAATCCTCTGTTCATCCTCATTAAGTACCCTTGACTTCCGCTCCGGAGTATCAAACTCCTCCGCAGCAGGAGAATAAACAGAAAAATCCCTCTCCAGTTCCGTATTTTTACGCAGTATTTTGCGTAACCCCACAGTGGCTGGATCCTTTGATTTGAGGATATTGTCAATAAAAGAGGATACCTCCTCCCGGGAAAGAGATCCTGTGTTCATGTGAGCATTTCCCATATCAGACAACTATATCTTCCTCTCCGCCACGACCGCTGATAATAATCTCGCCCTCTTCCTCCAGACGACGCACAATGTCCACAATTCTCTGCTGGACCTCCTCCACATCCTTCAGACGGATGGGCCCCATGTACTCCATATCCTCCTTGATCATCTCCGCTGCACGGGAAGACATATTGCGGAAGAATTTCTCCTGTAGCTCCTCCGATGCACCTTTCAGAGCCATTGACAAATCCTTGGTATCGATCTCTTTGAGCACCCTCTGCATCGAACGGTCGTCCAGAAGAAGAACATCCTCGAACACAAACATAAGATTCTTGATCTCAGTTGCCAGTTCAGGATTTTCTCTCTCCAGATTACCAAGGATATTCTTCTCCGCTCCCCTGTCAACATTATTGAGCACCT
>DAOTAZ010000192.1:0-6842 GCA_035382965.1 Chitinispirillaceae bacterium
GTGAATTTCCGTTTGGAAGGCGCTGGACAGAACCTTCGTTATTGGCGAAAGAATACGAAAGTGTCTTTACAACGCTTCCAGTGTTCATATTTACTTCAACCGCCCGTGTCGTATTATTGACAACCAGAAGGTTATTTACTCTCATGGCATTCGTATCCGCGTCAGGCATGGGAATATCAGTGCCAAGATGGTACTTTGAAACCCACATCGCTGCGTGCAGACGTGATCCTCCTCCCCATCCTCCTGTCGATCCTCCTGATGACGAAACAGTATGGGTGAAGACTACACGGCCGTTCCCGCTATGGTCTATCACCACCAGTTTGTTAACAGGCGTCTGGAGGTCAACAAGAATCATATCGAGTGCCGGGTTGTAACTGATGCTGTTAATGTAAGTTCCACTACCGAATCCGCCGGATGATCCTTGAGAATTAAGGCTGTCAGGAAGCACATACTGCCAGACTATATCCCCGCCATTGCTTCCATTTGGACGGATTTCGAAGATCGCACCTGCGCTCGATGAATTATCGGCAGGAATGAGAATATTCCCATTGGGCAGTATCTCAACATCATACCCGGGAGTATAAGACTGGTGACAAAATGAAAAATCCCACATTATCTCTCCATCCCAGCTTATTCTCTGAAAACGTCCGGTGGGCAGTGCCCCGTCACGGCGGACCTGGCAATTGTTATTCATCGGAACCAGAACACTGCCATCTGAAAACAGATAAGAATTTCCGACCACACTGCCGGATGACTTCCATGTGTGCACCTGATTTCCACTCATGTCAACCAGATAGGTGTATGTCCCGCTGCCATAAAGAGTATATCCTTCATAACTGGGAGCAGCAGATACAGATCCGATACCGGGCGGAAAGAAGAGGATGCAGGATGCAAGAGCACTCATAAGAGTTGTTTTCTTCATATATTCTCCTTTTATTACAGGTGTACTATAACCAACCTTGATTCAGAATATTTCAGGGACACCTCTGAGAGCTCTGCCAGTCAGGATCAAAACGATCTGCCCACATTGCCAGCGATGAATCGATATTGCAGAGTTTATTACCAGACAGATCCAGTGACTCGGTAGGCGCTAATAAGACGATTTTCTCCGGCAGAGATTCAAGCTCATTTGCTGAAAGGTCAAGATTCCAGCAATCTCTGAGGAAACCGATTTCCTGAGGCAGGCTATTTATATTGTTGCTGTCAAGGTAAAGCTCAAATAAACGCATCATGCCAATTTCCGGAATTATCCCAGTCAGCATCGTATTCCCTAAATCCAGAGTTCTTACTTCCTTTAGCTTTACAATTTCAATCGGAAGGTATTTCAACTCCATTCCCCTGAAAGAGATCCCGGAGATACGGCCGTTTCTGAAATTGCAGACCGAATCGACAGGAATCTCTCCATAACCCAGTGAATCAAGGATCCGTTTTATTGTCATTGTGTCACATGTGCCGTCATAACAGGGATGAATCGGATAGGGCTCAAGATTTACTGCCCCGATATTGCGCATCTCTCCGCTTCCGATGTCAAGGGTTATATCCATGTTGCCGGATTGATTCAAGGGCTTTCCATGTTTGAGTGACACTGTTCCAAGGTGGAAAACATGAACTCCGGGCGGAACAGAGATTGAAAACTGCCCGATTGAATCGGCACGAACCGAGCGTTCGAGCCCATAAACCTGAACGTAACCTGCTGCACTGTCCTCTCTTCTGACGTTTACTGTCCCTTTTACCATTGAGACCGGAAGGAGTCGCTCAGGATCAAGTTCAAAGTGTTTTGCGTCTTTCTGTACTCCTATACGAATAAGAACCGAATATGAATCGCCGGAAAGGGCCTCTATGCAGTAGGTTTCTGGAAGAATGCTGTCAATCTCAAATGAACCGTCAGATGTAGTTTTGGTGTCTGCAATTGTGTGCGTTTTAATGTATTCTTCTGATAATGCAGAATCTGCAAGGTAATCAGATGGTCGAAGCAGGATATCGACACCCTCAGCCGGATTTCCATCAGTATCGTAAATAATCCCTTTAAGGGAACTTACCTCTGTGCCCGATGCTCCACCGGCAGTCTGTACCGGATTGGTGCAGACACAGAACAGTATGATAAACAGCAGCACAACAAATAAACAAAGAGAGAATTTTCTATATTCAGTCATTTCTAGTGCTCCTGCTCATGGGAAAAAGATTAAGTGTAAGCTGATAAACAGACTCAGGCTCATTGTCTATTCGGGCCATTTCCATAAGCTGATTCTGGAGCTCCCTTATGCGTAATTTGAATAGCTCGAAAGTTTCACGGGATATGGAAAATGTCGTCGACGTCATCATCCGGTCGTGAATAGCTACTTTGTCATACGCCTGCATCGCCATCTGCAGCATCGATATCTGGAACTTCTCGATCACAAAGGCATCCGCTGCTCCGGGTTTTGCGTTTATCAGGTTTTGAGTCTGATGATATAAGCCGCTGCTGTCCTGCTCGATAAAGCCAAGCCGCTCTAAGAGGGCAATTGACCTCTTTGCTTCACTGGCACGAATCGGAGGAACCAGAAATACCCCAAGACGTTCAAAATCGCCCTTGAAATCAAAAAAGGTCACTACCTCCCTGATCACACTATGGTGCCAGGCACTGTAGTACTCGTATCTGTCTTTATCAATAATTTCTATATCGATTGGTTTGCGGATCTCTACCAGACGGCTGTAATACTGGGTCTTCTCAGCAATTGTCTTTGCCTGATTGAAGAAAACAAGATATTCAAAATACTCCTCTTCCTGACGATTAAAACCAATCGCCTGAGAGATCTTGAGAATCGTACTCTTGGTCAGATTCCTTTTCCCCTCGATTACATAAAAAAGAAAAGATGGAGCTTTGATACCGGCTTTTTCAGAGAAGTATTTGTAAGAAAAATTCTTCTTATGATCTTTCTGGTAGCTATAGTAGTCCTTCAGAAAAGATCTGTAGTCTTGGTATTCAAAGAGATTTACTTCCATTCTCATAAAATCGGTTCTATTTAGTTTTTTTCCAGCCGGATATTAAAAGGTATGTAGCTAATATAAGATTAAAAAAGGGAAATGAGACTATTCAGGAAAAATTGGCATTCTCTATAGAGAATGAAATGAGAAGGGAGAGAATACGAGTGTACGAGTACGAGTGTATGACACTACGACATTAAGACATTACGGAAGTATAACAATACGACATGATGAGGGAACGAGGAGAGTCCATACCGTCCATATTTCCAAATTGACAATAGATAGTATTGTTTGTGTAAACCGGTTCGTTTTCTTATTTCTGTGTCAGCGGTGCTCGTGCTCGTCTTTGTTTTTTGTTTAAGATTAAGAGAAAGAACGATTATGGGCATGAGAAGAGTACCAGTTTTCACAAAAGGCAGTGCGCAATCCCAGGAAATGGTTTAATGGCTCCTTTCCCGAGTTGGGAATAGGAATTGTATCAGGTCTTTTTTATAATCTTCTCGATTGTCTCATTATCAAGACCGGTAATATCCTGGATAGATTGCAGACTCATCCCTTTCTGGGTCATCCGTTTGACAATTTGGTTTACAAATTCTTCTTTGTGCTCAATTTCTGCATCTCTTTGCTTAAGTGCAGTATCTTTTTGCTCGATTACTTTTTTTAATTCTCTCTCTTTTTCTTTCCGCCCTTCCTCACGATAACTATCCGCTATTGTCTTCATAATTGCCTCACCATCTTTGTGCTCTTTCACTACTATTTCCCTGAACCGGCCTTTTAACTCATCATCAATCACCGACTGCAAATATGTTAATACTACATACAGGTAACCATCACTTTGAACCTTTTCTGATATCCGTATAATTTGCGGTAAAACACTTAAAATCTCAGGGCTTCTGCTGTACTTAAGAGCCAGCAGAAGCATCTTGAGTTTACCAGCTCCTGCCTCAGTGGGAGATCCATCTTCCATTTGCCCCGGATCAAAAAGCCACAAATCCAGCATTAAAAAGCGAAAATCCGGAATAACCTCTTTTATTCCCTAGAATTGCGATATCAGCTATCAGACTATTGTCGAATTTGCAAGGTCCGTTACAATGACATACCACAATTGGAATTACTAACGGCAAATGTTTGCCAATCCCGTTTTGAATCTCATGTTGGTCGAATATATCAAGGATATAGCGCAAAAGCTGGAAATGGATTCTTCTGTCCGGTGAACTCTTATGCTCAAAGAGCAGATAAACCCATTGATCATTCAGGGTTTTTGTACGATAAACGACATCTGAGCGGTGCTCCTTAAGTCTTTCATCGAGCCATACCTCTTTTACAATCTCCAATGTATCCCAATTGATCAGGTTTTGGGCTTTTGATGGCAATGTTAAAAAAGAAAGCTGTCGTGCAATGTCGATATCCTGTATCGATTCTCGGAAAAGACGGTCGTGGGCATGCTGTATTTTTTACAAATCCTGATTGTTTTTCAGGGAAGCCATATTGCAGTATTCCTCTTTGTATAAGTTACTCAGGATTGTTTGTTGTTGTTCTGAAAATAGTAATGTTTTTTGGAAAAAACTGACTTGTTAATAAGAAAGAAATATGCACACGGAGAGGCGGATAATTCTGTACTCTGGATGCCTGTTTTCACAGGCATGACGATCCTGGGTGGCAGTTATGTTTTACAGGAAACACCCTTACCCTTACATAATTTCTGTGAAAACAGTTCTGGAAACTCTGGGTACTGAATTACCTGCTTATCAATTTCCTTAAAATGGTATTCCTGTTTCCTATACTCTCAAGAGATACAATGTAAATACCCTGAGATGAACTCCTGCCCTGTCTTTTTCTCAGTTCTCCCATCGCTTCTTTAAGATTTCCGGCACTGTTTAACACCCTTGATTCCACAAGACGCCCTGATAGTGTGTAAAGAGAAAACCTGCATGCGCCATTTGAATACAGGGCGGGGTTAATACCCGTTAAGGATTTACCGGCAGATGTTGACACGTACTGATAGCCTGTAAATTCGATCTCGCTTACATTGAGATAACCTCCGGTACCGTTATATCTTACAAATCGCACAGGCGCGGAGTGGATTATCGGTACTGTCGTAAATTTGTTTTCCTCCGGTATCCGTGGAATAGTGTACACTTTCTCCCAGTTTACTCCATCTGATGAGACCTCAACTGTCCGTCCTCTCATCCTGTCCGCGTATCCGGTGCGGGGATAATATCTGAAACCTGTTATGATCATGGAATTCCCGGCACCGAAATCATAACCCACCCAGACTGTCTCTCCCACACAATCGGAGTATGTTGATGTGTTCCCGTCAACAGCAGCATCATACTCCACCCCAACTGTGTTGTTCCAGGGATCACCATCGCCGATAACTGTTCCTGTCAGCTTCACGCTCTTAGGTGCAACTGTCAGTTTGCGTGTTACCTGGGCAATTGTATTTGCCGCTTCTGAATCATCTTTTATTCCTTTTATTGTGAGAATTATCTCTTCGCCCGCTGAAAGCCCGGATACCTTGAGCACAACTGTTCTGGAATCAATCTGGAGTGCTGCGGATGAGATTGAATGGCCTTCGATTGTGAAGTTGGAAACCGATTCGGAACTTGACTTGTCGAGTTCCTCGGAAAAAAGAATCGAAACAGTACCGTCCTCAGATGCTGCGGCATCAACTACAGCGGGAGGAATTGTGTCAAATTCCTGGTAAACCCGGACATAATCGATTAAATACTGGATAGGAAAGGTGGTTCCGGAAGGGTCCCCGCCGTTACTCCCGATTGCCTGGTTAAGCATGATATATGCTTTCTGGTGAAAAGGGTTTTTCCCGTCACTTTCATTTATTGTGATTTTGAGATCTGTGGCATTCTGAAGAAAATCGTCAACCCAGAGCTGAACCTCATCTTTTGTCCACAGCATCCTCCAGATATGGAAATCTTCGGCAAAATCACTTCCTGCATCTCTGGTCTTAGAGCTCCAGATCCCTTTCCATCTCTCCTTCGATCCCCAGCAAAGGTTAGCATGGAGTTTACCAGCGTAGTATTCCATAATATCGATTTCACCGTTACTGGGCCATTCACCCGAAACTCCAAGAGTCCAGAATGCCGGCCATGATCCCTGACGCACATCTATTTTTGCTCTCATCTCAAAAATCCCGTACTGAAATTCCTGCTTTCCACGGGAATACAAACTGGCGGATGTGTATTCATTTCCGTTCCAGTTATCTCTCCTGGCCTCGATAATCAGATTCCCGTTTTCCATCCTGACATTTTCCTGTCTTTGACGGGTGTAGTACTGAAGTTCGTTATTGCGTACATAGCCCTCCTCGTAGCTCCAGTTCCTGGAGTCGGGAAGTCCGCTGCCGTTGAATTCATCGGACCATACAAGGCGGTAGTTTTCATAAGATGGCTGTGCAGCGACAGGGTAATAGAGCCCGGAAACGATAAACAACAGGGCTGTTGAGATTAGAATTTTTGTTTGGTTTTCTGTTTCCACGGGTGCTCCTTGGTATTCAGATTCTCTGTCCTGATTTTTTGTTTTTCTGTGAGATAACCAGAT
The DNA here is from genome assembly GCA_035382965.1 of Chitinispirillaceae bacterium. Lineage (GTDB taxonomy): Bacteria > Fibrobacterota > Chitinivibrionia > Chitinivibrionales > Chitinispirillaceae > JAAYIG01. Next base: position 6,520 of record DAOTAZ010000192.1, read on the forward strand.
ACAAATAATAACAAAAAAAGTCAATTGCTGGTTATAATAATAGAATTCATAAAACATTTCCAGTCCATGTCTTTAAGACCGGTAATTGTTAATATAAGAAGTAGATCGTGATTTGTCACAAATAGTTTTGTTCAGGATGGCTGGAAAATGGGATGAAATGCAGCACTTCTACGTTCCACGTCTTTCCCGGCAAAGCAGGAGTCCAGATATTAAAAGCATCAGTAAATGGTAGGGGCCGTTTTACGGGCCCCTAAAACCCCTGCTGAAAGTAACGAATCATTATTCATGCCGGAAGACCGTCATGGGCAGGACTTTCTACGTGA
>DAOTAZ010000193.1:0-6817 GCA_035382965.1 Chitinispirillaceae bacterium
CACGAGTTCATCTCCTGAGGGAGCGCGTGATTTTCTTGTCCCATCGAGACTGCATCCCGGTAAGTTTTATGCTCTGCCTCAGGCTCCACAGCAGTTCAAACAGCTTCTGATGGTTGCCGGTTTTGACCGTTATTTCCAGATCGCTCCATGTTTCCGCGATGAAGATGCCAGGGCTGACCGTTCTCCGGGAGAATTCTATCAGCTCGATATAGAGATGGCTTTTGTTGACCAGGAGGAGGTCTTTGCTGTTGTAGAGGATGTCCTTTACAGTGTTTTCAGCACATTCTCTGACTGGAAAATGGATAAGCCGCAGTTCAGAAGAATCCCTTACAGGGAAGCCATGCTTAAGTACGGTACAGACAAACCAGATCTTCGTAACCCGCTCGAGATTCAGGATGTTTCAGGGATTTTTGCCGGTTCAGGATTCAAGGTTTTCAGTTCGATTGTGGCCAATGGCGGGGTAGTCAGGGCGATTACTGTTAAAAATGGTGCTTCACAGTCCAGAGCCTTTTTCGACCGCATGGTTGAGTTTGCCCAGTCGGTGGGATCGCAGGGGCTGGCATATCTTGTCTGGAGTGATGCAGGTGTCAAAGGACCCATTGCCAAATTTCTGGACCAGGGTAAATTTGATGAGCTTGCGGCTCAGCTCGGTGCACAGGCGGGAGATGTGGCTTTCTTTATCTGCAACGATATAAAACGGGCTGAGAAGATAGCCGGAGAGATAAGAACAAAGCTGGGTGAAGAACTTGACTTGATCGAAAAAAAGACATTCCGGTTCTGCTGGATAACCGATTTTCCCATGTATGAGTACAACGAAGAACACAAGAAAATAGAGTTTTCCCATAATCCTTTCTCGATGCCTCAGGGTGGTTTGGAGGCTCTGGAGACAAAGGATCCCCTTGACATACTGGCATTTCAGTACGATATCGTCTGCAATGGTATTGAATTGTCAAGCGGAGCTATCAGAAATCACCGCCCAGAGGTGATGTACAAGGCATTTGAAATAGCGGGTTACAACAGAGAAGATGTAGATAAGAAGTTCTCCGGGATGATAAACGCGTTCCGCTACGGAGCTCCTCCTCACGGCGGTATCGCTCCTGGAATCGATCGCATAATAATGCTTCTTACCGATGAACCCAATATCAGGGAGGTAATAGCATTTCCCATGAATCAGAAGGCTCAGGATCTGATGATGAACGCGCCATCTGAGGTCAACCCGGAGCAATTAAGAGATCTGAGTATAAGAACCATCAAGCTGACTCAGGGAAGCTGATGTCCTCTTTTATGAATGCGTGGTGCCGGTGTTTCGCCAGAATCCTCTTCTGGATACCGGTACTTCTGTTTTCTGTACAGGCGATGTTTTTCATCCCCATGGATGATTCCCAGACAGATCATCTAAAAGCCTACGGTATTGTTTACAAAATTCTCGATTCCGGTCACAAAGTATACTGGCTTCTCAATTACAGGGGCGGCTCATTTGCCGCTGAGGCACCTCAGCAGTTCGAACTCCAGGCGCGTATGGCTGGAGTGGAGGTGAAAAATATCACCGCAGATCTGTGGAGTAAAATACAGGATGATATCCAGAATAATAACATGGAAAAGGTGATCCTTGAGAAGGCACCCAAAATCGCGGTTTACACTCCTCCGGGGAAACTGCCCTGGGATGATGCGGTGACACTTGCTTTGACATACGCTGAAATCAAATACGATAAAATTTACGACAAGGAAGTATTAACTGGAAAACTTTCCGGTTACGACTGGCTGCATCTTCACCATGAGGACTTTACAGGACAGTACAGCAAGTTCTACCGTGGATTTGCCACTGCTACATGGTATCAGCGGCAGAAACTTGAACTTGAACGTCTGGCATCAAGCCTGGGCTTTTCCAAAGTGAGTGAATGTAAAAAGGCTGTGGCACTGGCGATAAGGCAGTTTGTAGAAAAGGGGGGCTTTCTTTTTGCAATGTGCAGCGCGACTAACACCCTCGAGATCGCACTTTCAGCCCTTGGAACAGATATAGTGGGGAGTGTTTACGACGGAGATGGGATAGATCCTCAGTACCGGCAGAAGCTCAATTTTGATAATTGCATGGCATTCGAGAATTTTCAGATTCAGACTGATCCGCTTGCTTCCTATTTCGGCAACATCGATGTAAATCTTGTAAATACCCCGATGCGCAGAGAAGCACAGGACTTTACCCTTTTTGAATTCAGCGCCAAACTCGACCCGGTACCTACAATGCTTGTTCAGTGTCACCGTCCTACAATCAAAGGTTTTCATGGGTTGCTGACATCCTTTAACCGCAATGTAATTAAGAAGAGTGTTATTGTGCTTGCTGATGTACCTGGTACAGAGATGGTGAATTATATCCATGGGGTTGTGGGGAAGGGACAGTTTGCCTACCTTGGCGGACACGATCCTGAAGACTACAACCATGCGGTGGGGGATAAGCCCACTATGCTTGAGCTGCATAAAAATTCTCCCGGCTACCGTTTGATCCTCAATAATGTTCTTTTCCCGGCTGCTGAGAAGAAGGAGAAGAAGACCTGAGTGGTCAGGGAAAGTATGATTGCAGTAGAACAAATCCTGAACAGTCATCCCGATGAAAAATAAAAAAGCGATCTTTTCCTGGTGTCTTTACGATTGGGCAAACTCTGCCTTTGCTCTTTCAGTGATGGCCGGTTTTTTCCCGGTTTTCTTCAAAAGCTACTGGTGCTCCGGAGTGGATCCTACTGTGTCCACTGCCCGTCTGGGATTTGCAAATGCTGCTGCAGGCTTCCTGGTTGCAATACTTTCGCCATTTCTGGGTGCGCTCGCAGATGCAGGGAGGGCGAAAAAGGGGTTTCTAGGTACTTTTGTGGTACTAGGGGTGAGTGCGACCGGAGCGCTTTTCATGATTGGACAGGGCAACTGGGCACCGGCTCTTATGGTCTTCGTAATTGCCAGTGTGGGATTCAACTGTGCAAACCTTTTCTATGATTCCCTCCTTATCGATGTTACCGAGAGAGAACAGATGGACATGGTATCTTCGATGGGGTATTCGTTTGGTTACCTGGGTTGTGGTCTGCTTTTTCTTCTAAATGTATTTATGGTGCAGAAGCCGGCATTTTTCGGACTTGCCGGGATGGCGGAGGCTGTAAAGGTATCTTTCCTGATGGCATCGGTGTGGTGGATGTTATTTTCGGTACCCATCTTTATGTATGTAAAGGAGCGAATGTTTGCCAGAGTGCGGGGAATCTCCGGAATTGTCCTGGAGAGCTTAAGGAAACTCCGTGCCACGTCTGTAAAGATCGTGAAAAATAAACCGTTGCTACTGTTTCTGGTGGCATACTGGATGTACATTGACGGGGTGCACACATTTGTCCTGATGGCTGTAGATTTCGGGATGGCTATTGGAATATCATCATCATCATTGATGATAGCATTACTTGTGGTGCAGTTCGTTGGCTTTCCGTCCGCACTTCTTTTCGGGATGCTGGCACGCAGATTTGGTGCTTTTACGATGATTGTTGTCGGGATTGTGATCTATATGCTCGTTTCAGGGGTAGGGGCACTTACCCTGAAAACACAGCTTGATTATATAATTTTGGCCGGAATAACCGGTCTGGCTCAGGGTGGAATTCAGGCGCTCAGCAGGTCCTATTTTGGAAAGATGGTACCTCAGTCTGAATCTGCCGAGTATTTCGGGTTTTACAATGTAGTGAGCAGGTTTGCGGTAATAATCGGCCCTGCTGTGGTGGGGGCTGTAGCTTTCCTTACCCGTAAAGCAGGACTGGAATCACTGACAGCATCGAGGGTAGGGATGTCCTCTGTGGGAATTCTTTTTCTTGGTGGTGGGATTCTCCTTATGATTGCAAGAAGATATGAATCGAGATTGACATTGACAGGAGATAAGAGCTCTTGACCGGTAAAGGAAAACCAGTGAAAGGGGATATGGAGACCTCGTTTGGGGTGAGAAGTTTCGATTCTCCCATTCCTCTTGATGAATACAGACGTCTTCCTAAAAATCCTCTTTACATAATTCTGGATAATCTCAGGAGTGCCTTCAATGTGGGTGCGATATTCAGGCTTTGTGATGCGATGCGGGTGAGCGGACTTTTTCTCTGCGGCTATACCGCATCTCCACCACACATCAAACTTCAGAAGACCTCACTGGGAACTATTGATTATGTCCCCTGGAAAAAGTTCGAGAATACCATAGAGGCGATTGACTATCTGCATGAACAGGGCATAGAAGTGTGGGCGGCTGAGACTGCATCAGTGGCCTCTCCTTACGACAAAGTAGAATATCCTTCCGCACTGGGTATTGTGTTCGGGAACGAGGCACTGGGTGTAAGCATGGAAGTGATGCAACGATGTGACAGGCTTGTGGAGATACCATTGCTGGGGTATAAGAATTCTCTTAACGTGGCTACATCCTGTGCTGTGCTGGGATTCAAGGCGCTGGAGTTTATGGGAATAAAAAAAGACTGTTGAGCCTTAGGCACAACAGTCTTTGATTTCTGATTAGAGCCGGTCTTATCGTTCGGTTCTATAGGTCATCCGTTTTTCTTCACGAATACGTTTGCGTTTGGATGAATTCAGACGTCTTTTCTTCTCTTCGCTGGGCTTTTCGTAATGGCGGAATTTTTTGACATCAGACAGAATTCCTGCCCTTTCGCATGTTTTAGTAAAGCGACGGAGTGCCTTTTCAAAAGCTTCATCTTCTCGTACAACTATACCGTTCATTCAGTCTCACCTTCTTTCCTTTTCTGGAAGTTAAGAACAGTCTTAAAAAATAGGTTCCGGGAGGGGAAGAAATCAAGGCAGAAAATGTATTTTGACAAGATATAGAAGTGACAGATCTGGGAGGATAAAAAAATGGTCGGGACGACTGGATTTGAACCAGCGGCCACCTGAACCCCATTCAGGTGCGCTACCAGACTGCGCTACGTCCCGACTAAAGTTTGATTAAAATAAATAATCGCAGAGTAATCAGCAAGGAAGGGAAGCAGAGGATGCTTTCTTTTTCCGGATCCGAATGTCCCGCTCTTTTCTGCTCAGACGACATCCGCAGTAATCCTGACGATAAAGACCCAGCTCCTTGCTCAATATAACACTCTTCCGGAAACCATCATTTTTTTTCAGGTTAAGACATTCGTAGGTGATTCCATATTCAGAAGCGGATGCTGATCCGGTTTCATTGAGCATTGTTATGCTCTTATGCGGGCTGACACTCATTACTGTTGAGAAAAGCTTTCCACCGGTTTTTCTGCAGAAATCTGCAGTCCTGCGGAGCCGCAGAAGAAAACACTGACGGCAGCGCTCGCCACCTTCAGGAGTATCGGCAAAGGGTGCAATGCTTTCTTCCCATGACTGCGGATCGTATTTGTCTGCTTCCAGTGGAATACCGTAATGTGCAGCGACCCTTCTTGCTTCTTCCAGCCTGAGATCGTACTCTTCTTCGTGGTCAATGTTTGGGTTGCAGAAAAAACCTCTGATATTATACTTGTCTCTGAGAGTATGTGCTCCCCAGGCTTCATCAGGAGCACAGCAGATGTGAAGAACCAGATCCTGTCTGGAGTTTTCATCACTCATATTATCCTCCGGATGCTTTCACTTTCCTGGCAAGAGAGCGCGTTCCGGCATAGGCGACGATCGCTCCTCCTGCAATAACAGCAAGGAAAATAATGCCGCTTATTCCCCAGAGCAAATATAACGGTACAGTGCTCAGAAGTAAAATCAAAATGGCTGACCCGATAATGAATCTGCGCAGATAATGGGAAAAAACATAGTCGCGGTAATCACCCGAACGTCCGAAAAACCTCAGCAGACGAATACTCTCCTGAGCCCATTTACTTTTCATTCTCTTATGATGTGCAAACTCATTCATCACCTCATTCCACCCGTTATCCTCTACATAATTGAAGAGGAAGGGCAGGGAGTATCCGGCATGACCTCTTTCAAGCATTATGTCAACCATTGGGGGAATAAGTTCCTTTTCTCCGGGCATGCTCTTGTATGCCTTGTTAAGAAAATGAAAAGACTTTGATATCTGCTCCTTTTCACGGTAATAATCTGCAAGAAACCAGTAATCCTCAGTACAGTAGGGTTGTTCGAGTCTGATCACGTTGTTTACACATTTCTCCATCTCCTCGTAGCATCCGGCATTTCGCAGGTGATGATAATAATCACGGAGAATTTCGGTATTTTCCGGGTCCATGGAGAGTGTGGTCTGAAAAAGCTTTTCTGCTGTGTCAAAATCTTTTTTTTCTGAGCAGGCTAAAGCTTTGACTCTGAATGCTTCAGGATCGATTGGAGAAATATCCAGTGCTTTTTCTGCACATTCAATTGCCTTGTCAAAGTCCTCTGCGTTAAGAGCAACGTAGGCCAGGTCCACATAGCCTACAGGCGAATTGGGATAAAGACGGATTATCTCCTTCGCAAGTGATGAGGCCTGGTCGGGTTTTTCAGCCTGTGAGTAACAGAAAACAAGCCTGGAGAGAATGCGGATGTTTCGTGGAGACTCTTTTAAAGCTTCCTGGTAGAGGGAAATAGCCTTTTCTGCCTGTTCAAGGTAGAGATAATGGTCGGCTAATAGATCACGGACCTCATCGTAAGCAGGATTCAGCTCGAGAGCAGCCTTGAAGCATTTTTCCGCGTTTTCCCGCTGTCCGGCCCGCTCAAAGGCAAGAGCACCATTGCGAAAAGCCTCAGGATTGGAGATCCCTTTAGCACTGAGTTCCTTGAAAAGCTCTATAGCTTTCCCGATCTCATTTATCTCGGTGTAATACCATATCAGAGATGAGATTATCAGTTCGTTTTCCGGATGAAATTG
>DAOTAZ010000194.1:0-6776 GCA_035382965.1 Chitinispirillaceae bacterium
ATAACCGCTGCTTTTAATGTAACCGGAATTCCCTTTGTCGTTTTCGTCAAAAACAAAAAAGCACTCTATGCCCTGATCGGGGTACAGCCAAAGGAATCCTATGTCAAAATTATAAACACTTACGCGGACACAAGCTCAGAGATGGAAATGAAACCAAACGGGAAAAAAATAGAGGGTATCAGGATAAATTTACCCTTCTTTTTCGTCAAAAACGGTGTTCCGGAGTTCACACCAGTAATCAGGATGCCCGGCAGAAAAAGTCTCTTCAGCAGATAAAACAATAGTAAAGCAAAGGGCCCTTGATGTCCCTTTGCTTTCACTTTTTTCTGTATGATCCTTTCCCGGACTGCCCGGTCCGGGAAAACAGGTTTTTCCTGTGTAACTAATATGTGTTTACTGATTGGAAACGGCACCACTATTACTGGCTTTGATGAGGCCAGGTTACACCTTTACCCAGAATAGCCTGGATATATGGTCCCTGAAGATTTACATCCGGACCACCTGTTACCTCCGAGCCGCCCTTTCTCCAGTCCGTGCTTCTGACCGGATCAAAGAAATAACCTGCCCTTATTCCCACAATTGAGTTGTTAAACTTTCTCCAGGCAGGGAGCTTAACATCGAAACCTGCTCCCAGATTGATCACGATGGAAAACTGCCAGAGGTTGTCTGGTGAAGGGGTGTTGACAGCGGTACCGAAAGGTACCTGATCAGGACCTACCCAGAGACTGGCAACTCCAAGACCGAGTCCCAGAATGGGGTAGAGGAAAAGATTTTCCTGTGACAACACCTGAAAACCGGTGTTTATGTTGATACGACCTGCCCAGAACCCGGCTCTTGTTCCATCATCACTGTTTTTTCTCCATAATAGCGCCTCGATATTCCCACCGGTCATCACACGATCATAGATCATGTCCCATCCGTAACCCAGTGACAGGTTATAGCTGGAGAAGCCTGTGAGATCTAAACCGTCAAGCCTTGAATTGAGTTGATCCACATCGATCCATGACACCCCACCCATCAGGTAGTGACGGAGGATCAGATCAGTGGGCAGACTGTCACCTCTCCAGCGATGGATCTGGGCTGAAGTGGCGAAGACAAAAGAGAACACAAAGAGAAGTGGAAGAAATCGGGATCTGTTCATAGTACCTCCTGGAAGGTTTAATCGGGAAATACTTCACCTGTTAAATCGAATCGCAGCAACCTTCTTGCCATAAAACAGAGGAATTGGTAAATTATTTGCGGGTACTTTGGGGCTTATTTAACAGAAAAGAGAGCACAGATGAGAGTAAAAAAGTCATTAGCGACAGTCCACATCTCAAACCTTTCTCTTGAGACCACGATTGGATGGAATACGTGGGAGCAGCAGCAGAAGCAGAATGTCATTATAAATATCACATTTGATTTTGACCAGACTGCCGCTGTTGAATCAGATGAACTCAATGACACGGTTGATTACAGGGCGCTGAAAAACAGGATCAGGCGTGAGGTCGAAAGTACTTCATTTAAACTGCTTGAGAAGCTTGCGGATCATATCCTGGAGGTTGTGATGAGTGATGAGAGAGTGGTAAGTGCAACTATCAAAGTAGATAAGCCTCATGCTCTCAGCCTTGCGGATTCAGTCTCTGTGAAGATAAGCGCTGAAAGGGAAAGATGAACAGGGCGGTGGTATCGATAGGATCCAACATAGATCCACGGGAAAATGTAAGAAAAGCCCTGGCCATACTCGGGGAAAGGTTCTCCGTTGAGGCGGTTTCAAAATTTACTTTTACCGCTCCTGTTGGTTTCCTTGATCAGCCGGATTTTCTAAACGGGGCAGTTCTTCTTGCGACAGATCTTTCCTGTGAGGAATTAAAGGGCGCACTGAAAGGGATAGAGAAGGAGATGGGCAGAGTTAATTCTGCCAATAAATTCGGCCCCAGGGTGATAGACCTGGATATTGTGGTCTGGAACGGGGAGGTGACAGATGAGGATTACTATAGCAGGGAATTTTTAAGGGATGCGGTTGAGGAGGTAATAGAGGGAAAAAAGAGGGTTTCTTGAGAGACCTCAGAGGTGCGGGGAGAAGAGGAAACAGGGGAAACAGGGAATTATGTGATTTGGGTGTGAGACTTCAGCTTAATAGATCAGATTGGCTTCTTTTGTTCCTGCCTTTTTAGCATAGTAATCGAGATCGGAATTGTATTGTAATCGGAGGAAGCTCGCCGAAAAAAGCAAAAAGAGAGTTTGTTTTTTTTTACTTTTTTCCGATGGGGAACTGAGTATTTGCCCTTTTCGAGCTTTCCCTATTTCACCTCCGGGGTGAAATGGTGACTTAATCGATTAAATTAGTTGTTAATTCACCCCGGAGATGAATTAAGGACCGAAGAGTTTTCTTCCCCGGTTTGTTCCGGTTGGGGTAGGGTGATAGAAAAAAGCAAAAAGATAGTCCGTCCCTTTTTTTTACTTTTTTCCGATGGAGAACTGAGTATTTGCCCTTTTCGAGCTTTCCCTATTTCACCTCCGGGGTGAAATGGTGACTTAATCGATTAAATTAGTTGTTAATTCACCCCGGAGATGAATTAAGGACCGAAGAGTTTTCTTCCACGGTTTGTTCCGGTTGGGGTAGGGTGATAGAAAAAAGTAAAAAGATAGTCCGTCCCTTTTTTTACTTTTTTCCGGTACAGTGGCATCTCTGAGAAATGGGAATCCGATTTTACAATCGGATCCCCGGCAAACAAAACACTCATTTTTGAATGATCAACTTCTGAGTAAATCTGGTCTGATTGTCCACTGCACCCTTCAGAAATACCACCTGAGGAACTTTCCCTTTCAAAGGAATCGAAATAAATCCGTCTGCTGTTGTTCCCTTCCAGTTGAAAACCAGCCTGCCATCCGGAGAGAATCCCTCAAGGGAAGTGTTTCCGGTAATGCCTGTTTTTATATGAAGAATCCCTCTCTGCATGCTGCAGGATATTCCTCTGCTTTTCTGCCTGGAATCTGTTGAGTAACGCACAGGTGAAATATCGGCGAACCTCAGGGATACATTGTCAAGTGATAATCCGGCAGTTGACTTCCCGATGTTGAATTCGACTCTGACATTGTCTGATGATGCCGAAGCAGTAAATTCAAAAGAGAACGGCTGCACCTGGGTTGTAATTGTTACAGTCTGCTGGAAAAATTTGGTGTATTCTCCTCCGGCTTCTCCCACTGCCACAAACATCGAACGTTCTGCGGTAGAACCGGCATCAAAGGAGAACACGTATGACCGTCCGGCCTCAAGTTTCATCCCTGCCTGAACAACCTGCACATGCCACTCCTCTGTTCCTCCGTTTGTTATCTCTACCACATACCTGCCATCGACAACACTGGCACTTGCGGCAGAGTTCCCATACCCTTCACCCTTGCCAAGGCTCCATGATGTGGCATCATTATCGAATGTTCCGTTTCTTACAAGTTCACCTGCTGAGGCAAAGAAAGCAGATACTGTCATATTACGGGTAATCTTGATTGTGATCTGTGCAGTAGTCCCGCTTGCATCACCAGACCACCTTAAAAGCTCATTTCCCTCATTTGGAACTGCCGTGAGTGTAATCTCTTCTTCTCTGTTGTACTGGTCTTTCTGTGGTGAAACCGTGATAGATCCGCCCTGAGGTTGATTGATGGTAAGTGTGAAGGGACCGGGATTTACGGTCTTTGGTGGGAAAACAAGATCATGGTTGGCATCACTCCAGGTCTTGAAAGCGCTTCCGAAGTTGCTTAAACTGCCGTTATCATCCACACCATTGGATGTCCATGGCATGACTCCCTGCCATCCGAGAGCTACTGCTTTCTGCAGGCATTCTGCCGGACTGTAGCCGGCACCATGTCCTATGGCAGCGTATTCTCCTATCACACAGGGTTTCTCATCAATCTCCCAGCTTGACGGGCCATTTTCAAACGGGGTGCTGAACCATTCTTTCATCCAGTCATAGTAGTGATTGTTATAAAAATCCAGATATGCTCCGGGCTGCAGCTTCTGAAGCTCCGCATCGGAGTAACGGTTTTTACCGTAAGTGGGACTTAAATACTTGGGACCTGCACCGGTTCCAAGTGTCACCAGCACCTCGCTGTTCTGATGTACTGCATTTGCTACCCTTGCGACCAGATCAAAAACATTGCTGATATCTACTCCATCATTTTCATGAACCCAGTCCAGTTCGTTTCCCACATCGATTGACCAGAAATAGGGGTTATCCCCGAACCGGTTGAGAAGCGGTATGACATAATTATCAACAAAGGACTGACGGTTTCCGGCGTTATTGTACATTGCACGCCACTCTGTAGCCTTGTTGTTTCCTTCCTTTGAATGATCAAAAGAGATCAGTGCCAGCATCAGGTAGATTTCATTATTTTCTGCGATTTGAAAGAGACTTTCCAGATGAGTCCAGAATTGTGATGTGGGTTCCTGGATTTTCCCGGTTGCATCGATACCGGGAGAGGGGTTATCTCCGCTGCAGCTTATCCATACCCTGGTACAGTTAAGCCCTGAATCGTGCATCGCCTTAAAATGGTTGTTCCACCAGTTATAGTTAAAATTCTGTCCGAACTCATTCCAGTTATTCCATGGAGTATTGGCACCCAGCATGAAAATCTGGTTATCGCCCAGGAAGAATTTATTTCCTTGTACCCGGATTCTTTGTGCCTGTGCAGTGAAAATGAACACCACTGCTGTTAATAGAGCAACCCCGGCAAAATTAAACCGTTTCATCAACCCCTCCTCATAGAGACATGAAATTAAAACGTCTAACATGAAATAGAATACCTGTTCAATTAATATAAAGAACAAAACACTACTGAACAGAGAAGAATGATGGTTGGAATTGAGGATCGCGCCTTTTTTTGTGGACTGGTCAGTCCACAGGGGTGGGGTTGTATGGGATGTATCTTTATCTTAAAAAACCATAGTATCTATCTTAAAACCTTAGTAGCATGCGGAAAAAAATGACCATAACCTTATTACCTTATTAGAAAAATGAGAAAAATTTATGTGTTTTAATTTCCGCTGGTAACAGTCAGCAAAAAAATAAGGTAATAAGGTTATTCTTTTGTACGTTTGTTCAACTCTGCTACTACTAAGGTTTGGCCAGACAGATACTAAGGTTTAAAGGAAAAAACAAACTCCCTTGCCTTACCTACACAGTCCATACTATTTTTGCTAACACATGAAAAAAGTCGAACTGCTGATGGACAGTCATGCGTTGGACCTCGCGCTCACCCGGATAACCCACCAGATACTCGAGCGCAACCGCGACTTTTCCCGTTTTGGTGTAGTAGGGATGCAGACAAGGGGCGTTTATCTTGCCCAGCGTATCACACGTAAAATAAACGAAATCGAAAATCTCAATCTTGTTTCAGGCACTCTGGATGTCACCCTTTATCGTGATGATTACAGGATGGCTCTCAAGCAGCCTGAGGTCAAGGTAACCGATATTCCCTTTAATATAAACGGGATGGATCTGGTGCTTGTCGATGATGTTCTCTACACAGGGAGAACTGTCAGGGCTGCTCTCGATGCGCTGGTTGATTTCGGGAGACCTCAGACAATTCAGCTCGCGGTTCTGGTTGACAGGGGACACAGAGAACTGCCGATAATGGCAGATTATATAGGAAAGAAAATCAATACCCTTCCCAGGCAGGAAGTTGCCCTTAAAGTGAAGGAGATTGATCAGGAGGATTCATTGTGGCTAATGGAACTGGAGGAAGGTGACTGACCGATGGGGCTACATATCCAGCATCTGCTAGGGCTTGAGGGTGTTTCTGAGGAAGATATCACACTGATTTTAGACACTGCCGACAGTTTCTACGAAGTTCTTCAGAGAGAAATAAAAGTAGTCCCGACCCTCCGGGGAAAAACAATTGTCAACCTTTTCTACGAAAACAGCACCCGCACCCGAATCTCTTTCGAACTGGCCGAAAAAAGACTCTCCGCAAGCCCCCTCAATTTTTCCGCATCAACCAGTTCCGTAAACAAAGGTGAAACACTTCGGGATACCATCCGTAACATCGAGGCGATGAAAATCGACATGGTTGTCGTGCGTCACAGCGCTGCTGGTGTGCCGTATTTTCTGACCCAGTGTACTAACGCTGTGATTGTGAATGCAGGTGACGGGCTTCATGAGCATCCCACCCAGGCACTTCTTGACATGATGACCATAAGACAAAAACTGGGGAGATTGAAGGGTCTAAAAGTAGCAATAATAGGGGATATTTTCCACAGCCGTGTTGCACGCTCAAACGCCTGGGGTATGAGTACGATGGGGATGGATGTGGTGCTTTGCGGCCCACCGACACTGCTTCCCCAGCACAGGGAGAGTCTGGGAGTACCTGTGACCGACAACCTCGATGAGGCTCTGGAGGGTGCGGATGTTGTGATGCTTTTGAGGCTGCAGCTTGAGAGACAGTCCAGCGGTGCGTTTCCCTCGATCCGCGAATATCGTGACCGCTACGGCCTGGATCTCGATAAACTCTCATCTTTACCTGAAAATGTTCTTATCATGCACCCCGGTCCCATTAACAGGGGAGTGGAACTGGCATCCGATGTGGCCGATGGGCCAAACTCTGTTATACTGGAGCAGGTTACAAACGGGGTAGCTGTGCGTATGGCTGTACTGTATCTGCTTGGAGGCGGTGAAAATGCTTAGTAAACCAAACGGCGCGACTATTATCCCGCCTGATAATTCAGTAATTCCTGCACCTTTACTCATAAAAGACGGAAGAGTCATCGATCCTGTCAACGGCATTGACAAAGTGATGAATGT
>DAOTAZ010000195.1:0-6771 GCA_035382965.1 Chitinispirillaceae bacterium
CCCTGTGCTCCATTCTCTCTTCCCTCAGGGCTTAATCTCGGGGAGGGTGCCGGATTTCTGGTCCTTGAAGAATCAGGATACGCCAGATCACGCGGAGCAACCATTGCAGGTGAGATCCTTGGTTACGGGTTGTCAAATGATGCCTACCATTGTTCCGCACCGGATCCATCCGGAAAAGGAGCATCGTTCAGCATGCAACTGGCATTCAGGGATTCGGGTGTAACCCCTGAGGTTATCGGTTATATAAGCGCGCATGGAACTGGAACTGAAGCCAATGATAAAGCAGAAACCAAAGCCATAAAGAAGGTGTTCGGGGAGTGGTCCGGTTCTGTTCCGGTAAGTTCTCTCAAGTCTATGGTAGGGCACTGCCTTGGGGCTGCAGGCGCTGTAGAGACAGTTGCTTCGCTTATCTGTTCTAAAAACGGCATATATCCTCCTACTGCCAATTTCACAGTGGCAAGGGAGGGCTGTAATCTGGATTATGTTCCGGATGCGGGCAGGTCATGGAAAGGCGAACATGTTTTTATCAAGAATAATTTTGCTTTCGGGGGCAACAACGCATCGGTAATTGTTTCTACCGGTTCTGAAATTTCAATCCCGGAAAATGGTATTCCGGATACAGACCCTGTATGTATCTCAGGAATAGGGGTCGTTTCTGCAGCGGGTATTGGATGGGATAAGTTTGAAGATTTTTCAGTCAATGGAATAACATTCAGGGAGAAGGTAACAAGGGATGGCAGCAGACTGAGAGTGGCTGAAGTCCCGGATTTTGAACTTTCTTCAATAGACAGAAAGCTCAACTCCCGGGGGATAGACAGAGCAGGGAAAATGGCTTGTGCAGCAGGAGCGCTCGCACTGAAAAACGCGGGAATTTCTGACAGACCTTCCTCCAGGTCGGAAATTGGTTTTTATATGAACCTTGCCCATGGCTCAACGTGGGCTGAACCTGAGCATATACGTCCTTTGCTGAAAAACGGATACCAGTTAGAGCAGATAAATGTATTCCCGTTTATTGTACCTAATTCCGTAACAGGAACGGTTTGTCGTGTACTTTCATTGACCGGGTACAACAATACTTTTTGCAATGGACCTGGAGCAGGACTTCTGGGTCTTGGGATGGCCTGGGCTGCTGTAAAGAACAATCATGCCTCCGCTTTTCTTTGTGGGACTGTAGATGATATGTCTGAGCAGGGGCTGATTGATTGTTTCCTTTCGGAGAAAGGAAAAGGAGCAGAAGCGGCAGCGGGTGAGGGTTCAGTGATGTTTTTTCTGGAGCCGCTTTCAAGGGCGGAGGCACGGGGTGCAACCCCGATCTGCCTTATCAGGGGAATTGAATTTTCTTTTGATGGGTGCGTTTCCGGAGGAGATGCCGGCAGAAGTTCTCTGGAAAATCTGCTGAACAGTGTAATTAACAAGGCAGGGGTTGAAAAAAGCAGGGTTGGGATGGTATGCTATAACTCCTGGAATGAAAGGGAACGGGAGACAGTAAAAACTGTGCTGGGAGATGAATTGCAGACTGTGGATTTGACTCCTGTGATCGGTTTTGCCCCATCAAGTTCTCCATTATATAACCTTACCGCGGCGTTGAAGTCAGGATTAGTTGGAAAAAATGAACACAAAAATTATATTGTAACGTTTTTCAGCTCCCTTCGAGGAATGAGCTGTGTGGTGGTATTGGAAGTTTTCTGAAGTGAAAGAGAAGATTTTTCTTTATGGCTCAAGATATCAATTCACAGATAGAGAAGAGGAAAGCAATAATAGGTAAGTTCAAAGAAGAACTTATCCGTCGTTTGAATCTTCCCTATGAACCTCAGGATCTTCATGAGGATGTTTCTTTGTTGGGAGCGGGTTTGGGACTGGATTCACTTGATGCCCTGGAGATAGTTCTCTGTATTGAGAACTCTTTCGGGATAAAGGTCCCGGACCAGAATACATCGATACTTCGTTCAATCAATACTGTAGTTGATTTTGTACTTGCAGAGCAGGAAAAGAAGGCTGAATAGATAATGAGAGTATCACCAATCCGAGGGCAACTGGCTTCAGCCGGAGCACAGTTTACAGAGAGATACGGTACAGAGGTCGCCGCTGTTTTTTCCGATAATAAGACCGAATATTATCATGTAAGGGATAACGCAGGGTTGACTGATTTCTCATATATGCAGAAATTCAGTGCGCCTGAGGAGTCAGGGTTTGACTTACTGGATTCCCTGGCCGCGGGAAATGTCGCAAAGATCCGCTTTGGAAGGGTGCTTCATACTTTTATTCCCGATGACAACGGGATGATTCTTGCCGATTGCTATATTGCAAACAATGATGATGAACTGCTGGTGTTCTGTGAGAGTATCACCGACGATGCGAAACTGCGGTCGATTTTCACGGCCAGTCCGGATGTAAAGGATCTGACTGAGACTCACGCTGTTTTTGGTGTTGACGGGTATAAAGCGTGGGCTGTAATGAAGGAACTTTTCGGCACAGATATCCTCGGTCTTCCCTATCTTTCCATAGAGACATATCCTTTCGAGGGTTCTGAAGTACGGCTGTTAAGAGCAGGAAAGACATCGGAGTTTGGTTATCTTGTGATGGTGCCGCTTGAAGCAGCAGTCAAACTGTGGGAAACACTGGAATCACTTGTAAAGAAAAACGGAGGCGGCTTGTGCGGATCTGCGGTTCACAATGATCTCCGTCTCGAGGGCAGGTTTTTCAATGTGTTTGCCGAAGGTGCCCGTGTAAAGGATCCGCTTCCTCTGGGACTTCAGTGGATGATAGATTTTGACAAGGAGCAGTTCCCCGGCCGTGAGGCTATTTTAGAGAGGCGCAAGGAAGGGCTTAAAAAGAAGATAATCGGAGTACGTACATTCAGGGAGAATACTCTTACAGAAGGGATGCCGGTTTTTCATGGTGACAGACAGGTTGCCGAGATTGTGTCTTCCTGTTTCTCATATACCCTCGATTCTGTAATCGGGCTGTCGCTGTTCGATATTGATTTTGCTTATGCCGGTCTCAGTTTCAATGCGGGCTCTTCCGGTGGTCCACAGATCGGGACCATATCCATGCCGCCGATCATGCCCAGGAGCCTTACCGTAAAACTTGACGAGATCTGAGTCTTTCAGATTCCAGGGTGGTTCAGCTTTCCCATGACTGTCAACCAGCGCTCCATAATCCGCAAGCTAAAAATCACCCCGCGTTTCTATCAGGTGGATATGATGGGGGTTGTACACAACGCCGAGTATTTCAGATGGTTTGAAGAGGGCCGGCTTCAGATCATGACTGATATAATTTCTATAGATCAGTCAGCCAGCATGGGATATGCTTTCCCGGTTATTGAGAATACATGCAGATACCTGGGGTTTGCCGGATTCGGTGACAGCCTCATTATGACTACTATTCATAAAATTGAGTCTGAATACAGAGGAAAACTGAAGTTCGCACACTCAATTGTCAATGAAAAAACCAGAGCCTCGATTGCAGAAGGTGAAACACTGATAACTATAATCGAGTATCCCTCCAGAAAGCTTGTCAAAGAGTGGCCTTCTGAAATATGGGAGAAATACCAGAGTCTTAAATGAACAATACCAAAGATTTTGAAGGTAAAGTCGCCCTGGTAACCGGGGGTTCACGGGGAATAGGGAGAGCGGTAGTACACGAGCTCGCCTCCAGGGGAGCAAAGGTATTCTTTACATTTAATCGAGACGAAGAGGCCGCCGCGGAGGTGGAGAAATCCAGCGGAAGCAGCGCTGTAAAATGCTCTCAGACAGACAGCGGGCTTATTGCCGGTACTGTGGATTCCATAATCGGTTCACAGGGGAAGATAGACATACTTGTGAATAACGCCGGCATCACATCCGATCAGTTTATAATGACAATGCCCCAGGAGGAATGGACAAAGGTGATCGATACCAATCTTGGCGGGGCTTTCAGATGGGCTAAGGCTGTGAGCAGGCCGATGATAAATGCCAGGAGCGGAGCGATTGTCAATATAGCCTCAGTTTCGGGTCTTCTGGGTATCGCCGGGCAGACAAATTATGCCTCATCCAAAGGGGCATTGCTTGCGTTCTCACGATCTCTGGCAGCGGAGCTGGCACCGAAGGGAATAAGGGTAAATGCAGTTGTTCCCGGGTTTATCGAGACAGATATGACTGCCAGAATGCCCCGCCAGATAAAACATCAGAACCTTGACAGAATTCTGCTGCACCGGTTCGGTAAAGCCTCAGAGGTGGCCAAAGCTGTGGCATTTCTCCTCTCGGAGGATGCGTCATATATAATAGGACAAACCATAGTAGTTGACGGCGGATTGACGGGGACAGTGGCATGACAGTGAAGAAGGCGTTTCTATTTCCGGGGCAGGGATCACAGGAGATCGGCATGGGGCAGGATCTCAAAGACGATCCTTTTTTCCGTTCACTCATCGAACTGGCCAGCGATCTTGCTCATGAGGATCTGGAAAAGCTTTGCACACGCGGTCCTGAACGTAAATTGATTCAGGCAAGGTTTCTTCAGCCGGCACTTGTAGCTGTCAGCCTTGGTTACCTGAACCGCATGATAGAAAACGGGATTACTCCGGATATAGTTCTGGGACACTCTTTAGGAGAGATCTCTTCTCTTGCCGCTGCGGGAGTAGTAACTTACGGAACCGCTGTCTCTATCGCAGCCAAACGCGGAGAACTGATGGACAAAGTGGCATCACAGGTCAATGGCGGCATGATGGCTGTGATGTTTATTGATCTTGATGTTCTGGAGAAGTATATCGAGGAGATGAACGAGCCGAACCGTATCGTACTTGCAAATGACAATGCTTCCCGTCAGATAGTCATTTCCGGCGATAACGAACTGCTGGACCGGTTTGCTGCCCGTATCAATGAGGAGAAAGTGGGGAAATGCAAAAGGGTCAATGTTGTAGGCCCGTGGCACAGCCCATTTTTAAACGAGGTCCGTCTGGAGTTTGAGAACTGGGCTGAAGGGATAAAATTCCAGAAACCATCCATACCCATCGTGCTTAACGCTACCGCAAAACCTGAGACTCACCCAACCACCATAAAACATCTTGTCACATGGCAATTGACCAGTCCTGTTTTCTGGCGTGAGTCAATGGATTATCTCAAGAGTACCGGCGTAGACACCCTTTATGAAGTAGGACCCGGAAGAGTTCTTTCGGGACTTGCCCGGGTAAACGGGTTTGCCAGGGAAACCACGATTTATAATATCAACAATCTCCGTGGTGTGGAGCTCGCTGCGGCGGAATACGCGGAAACGGTTACTTAATGGTTTCCAATCGCTGAATACCGGTCATATCTCCTGAAGATAGAATTAATACTGGCAGTCAGGATCCGAAATTATATTAATTCGATGAGGCTTCTTCGCCTCAGTTCTCTCTTTATTTTTCCCAACTTTCTACATATTCGGGAGGGTGTCATGCCCAGGGCCAATGAGACTCATTTCCGCTTTTACTGTGGAAGTCTGGACAGAAGTCTTTTCCGGGTAGCCAGTTTTTCCGGAACAGAACGAATCTCCTCACCATACAGGTTTGATCTGTCGCTTATCTCAAGTGACGATCAGATAAGACATGATGATATCGTTGGGATGCCGGCCACACTTCTTATTGCCAGCGGTCAGAATTACCTGCCATATTCGGGTATTGTAAGTGAATTCCGGATAATTGATAAAAACACGGATTACTGTGTTTACGGTGCGGTTCTGGTACCCAGGCTATGGCTTGCCGGCCTTAATCAGCAATCAAGAATATTTCAGAAAATGTCCATTCCTGAGATTGTCAAGGCAGTTCTTGATGAATACAGAATTGGCAATTACAGAATACGTGTTTCAAATATGCCTGAACAGGAGTTTGTGGTTCAATACGCGGAATCGGACCTTAATTTCATCTCGAGATTGATGGAGAGTGCAGGGGTGTGGTTCCTTTTCCGTCAGGATCCGGTTCCGCAGTATAATGAGGAAACAGAAGTAGCAGGCGAGGAACTGATTGTTACAGATGATCCGGCGGAATTTGGAGTAGTGGAGAATGAAGATGTCCTTTTCAAGCCGCTTTCTGGCCTTGACAAAAGTGACAATTTCGAGCAGTTTGAATCCATATTGTCACTGAGTTCAACTAAGCAGGCAGTTGCCGGAAAAGTTCTGGTGAGGAATTACAATTACCGCAACCCGGAAGTGGAGCTTACAGGAAAGAGGGATATCGAGGGCGGCAAAGGCGGAACATTTTATCAATATGGCGGATTCGGCAGGAAGAGTGATGAGGTTCAAAGGTCAGCCGATGTGCTTTCCAGGCGCATAAAAACACAGCAGATTGTACTGAATGGTACCGGAAACAAGCGCGGATTCAGAGCCGGACTGCGTTTTACATTAAAGGAACATCACCGTGCTGACTTCAACGTACCCTATCTGTTGACATGCGTAAAGCATTCCGGAGGTCATCAGAACGGAAATGACACTCCGGTTTACAGCAATGAGTTTTCCTGTATTCCGGGTGAGAGAGCAGGGGAGTTTGCTCCGGAGATAAAGGCGGATATACCGAGAGTAAACGGGATTCTCACCGGGATAGTGGAGTCGAATGATCCTGAGTATGCTTGTATTGATGAAATGGGAAGGTACAAGATCCGTTTCCCGTTTGATGTATCGGAGAGAAAAAATGACTGCAGCGGATCGAAATATATCCGTCTTGCCCAGCCAAACAGCGGCCCTCAGTACGGGATCCATTTTCCCGCAAGGCAGGGTACAGAGATGGTACTTGCCTGTGTCGATGGTGACCCCAACAAGCCGGTG
>DAOTAZ010000196.1:0-6743 GCA_035382965.1 Chitinispirillaceae bacterium
TCTTATAAGATGGTAAAAATCGGTAAGAGAAAGATAAAAATCACTCTGGTAAAGGTTTGGTTTAGGATGAGGCGGCGGATCTTCAGGCTTTTTTGCTTTGCCCTCAGGTCCCATGATACTCAGATTGTAACATCCAAGCTTGAGAAGGTCGGCATTCCGCAGGAACAACCCTATGTTCA
Source organism: Chitinispirillaceae bacterium (assembly GCA_035382965.1). Classification (GTDB taxonomy): domain Bacteria; phylum Fibrobacterota; class Chitinivibrionia; order Chitinivibrionales; family Chitinispirillaceae; genus JAAYIG01. The sequence continues at coordinate 180 of DAOTAZ010000196.1, forward strand.
GACCGGCATAAGTCCCATGGTCCATTTCCTCTGATTCATTATACTTTAAAAACCCGGCGGAAAAATTCACATATCCCCTTGCATTATCTCTTCTCAACCGTTTTGTTCTGTAAACTGCCAGCCTGAATCCCTCAGTTCCGAATCTCTGTTCTCCCTTGTTAAAGTACTGCTCGGCCTTCCTGTAATTACCCACCTCCAGAAAACAATTCCCCATGTTCATCATAAAATCGCTGATTACATAATCAGGGATCTCTCCCTGCCTGCCCTCAGCAACCTTTATTGCCTCTTCGAAAATAGAATCTGCTGAAACACTCCTGTTCCGAAGCGCTGATGCCCTGGCCATTTTCTCAAGAACATAGAAATCTTCACCACCCTTAAGCGCCTCTGTTCCCTCTGTAACCACATCCTCATATTTCCCCAGAGCCATATAACAATTCATCAGTCCGTAAGAAGGCTCTATCGAACCGGGATCGTCTCTTTTTGCTTTCTGATAATAAGTTACTGCACTGTCATACTCTCCAAGGAGGTAATGACCGTATGCTTTTAACAAAGAAGATTCCGTTTCTTCATTCGTCTGGGCACAAATATAACCTGCCCAGAATACAACAGATAAAATCACCGGAATATGCTTAAATCTGGCCACGATAAATCTCTGTCTTTTCATTTTCGGTTTTAAATATCACAGAGCTGATACCACTCTTAAGATCAAACCCCGCAAGTGTTTCCAGTTTCCTCAAACCCATTGGTGTCCTGACTTCAATACCACCAGTAACAGTCTCGTTGCTCTCTCTGAAGTAGCTGCCCCTGGCAGAAAATATCCTGTGATTGAATGATTTTATAAATGATGAGAATCCAGGGTGCGGCTGTACAAGAGCGAAATTGATATCATCATTCCACTTGACCCGTTCATCTGTAAGCGGAACCCTGGGAAGTGCCAGATAAAAATAACGCAAAGGTGATCTGAATCCACCTTCAAAACGGTAGAATGTAAACATCCCCTCCCTGTTCGAAAAAAACAACCGGGCATCCCTCCCCTGTTCTCCAAGATAATAACTTCCGTCAGGGGCCATACCGACTCTCAACTTGATATCCCCTGCCCTGATACCATTCCTTACTATATTATATGTGAAACTTTCTCCGAGTACAAACCTCAGCTTTTGCTCAATTACCCTTGATCTGGAAATAGGACGGAGTGTCTTTCCTTTCATGAGAGGGGAATCCACGCCAAACCAGCATTGACCATCCATAATGTAATTTGTGAAGGCAAAAGGAATTGTCGGAGCCCCCGTATGAGGCAATTGCTGGCACTGTATGTGAATATGAGGCTGAGGAGAATACCCGCTGTTTCCACACCGCCCGATTATCTGGCCCTGAATTACATATTCACCTGCCCGCACATTTATGCTTCCTTTCAGCAGATGTGAAATCTCCACATAATATCCCCAGTCACTGTAAATTATCACAAAATTTCCCCAGTTGTTCTGCTCATCTACTGTCCCTATAACATTATCAGCACACTCATTCCAGACTTCCACGACCTTTCCATTAACAGGGGATAAAACCGGTTTATTATAACTGTAATAGTCCTCCAGTGCCTTCCCTGCCCCCTTGAATGCTCTGCCCTCACTGTCCTTTACCACAAAATCGACAGCATGAGCCCAGCATCCCTTATGCGTCCACTCCCCGTTAAATCCCTGGTAAACTGTCCATTCTCCGGAAAATGGCAGACATGGCTGAGGAAGCGACTGATTGAATCTGGCTGTGTAATTGATGTAATGCTCAAGATTTGATTCCGGTGTACCAAAAAAAGCCGTTGTCACAAGCGGAAACCGATTGGTGATCAGGATGTAAAGCAGCAGACACACCACAATTACAAAGGGGAAAGCAAAGGCAGGGATACCGTATCCGGACCATAGTATATCCACCGCATCAAGTATAAAAACAGAAACAAGAACACCCGCAAGAGCAATTACATAAGTCTTTATCGAGGGGATCAGAAAAAGCCCTCCCAGAGCCAGCGCAATAAGGATGAAGTTAAAACTGTAAAGATCTGTAAAAGCCGAATAGGATGATCCCTTTAATAGAGTCAGAAGCATTGTCCCGGAATAATAACCTGTAACAGCCAGAAAAAAATTGATTCTGGAAAAAACAAGCATCGAAAGAAGTACCGCAATCCCTATAAGGTCATATGGTAGAAAAAGTATTATACCCGTTGACCTGAAAAGCCCTGAGAGCCATATCGGCAACTGTTCTATATTGAGCGCTCCAAGCTTGGTATTCTGAACTGTGTAGAGATTTCCGTACCGTATCGAGGAGAGATAAACCAGTGTGGCAGTAATTGTAAATGGCAGATTCAGAATGGGAACACGTAAATAGTAACTGAATATCGAATGCAGCGTAAAACTGAGAAGCAGGGAGAAAAACGAGGCTAACACTGTAAAAGCCAGTGATAGAATGGATATCTTGAAGAGATATCCCATGGCCAGCCCCACAAGCAGTGAATTGTAAGTATACATTCCTCCAACCATCTGCTCTCTTGATAACCCCATCAGTTTTCCAAGCACAAAAAGAGACAAATAAGCAACCAGAGCCAGGACACCCGATGATACATTAACAAAAGATATCAGGAAAAGAACCACCCCGAATGCCAGGTTTCCGGAAAGCACCAGATATGAAAAACTGGTAAACAAAGGTTTGAGGTAAGCCATTATCACTGGAGAATCCCTGATACAGATGTGAGAAACGTTGATGAATCGGTGTACCTTTTATCACCGAAGATAACATAGGTTTCCAGATACTCATTTGTACATCTGAGACTCTGCTGTTCCATTGCCTCCCGGAGTTTATTGTATGTCAGATAAAGCGTATCGTAATCACCAAAATGGTACATGAAAGCAACCTTTACAGACGGAAAGACTTCACAGCGGATATCAGGATGCTGAACAGGTGTGTAATTCTCCACCGGATAACACACCTTGTAGTGCGCACACTCAATGCTGGAATCTCTTAAAAAAAAGGTAAAAGGTATCCGCTGACCCTTATATTCCACTGATGCATAAAACGGTTTAATAGCGAGAATTGCGCAGGTACATCTTTAATCTCACTCCTTGCCTCCAGTGTCATCACAGTCATCTGAGGTATGATGGTTGTCTCTATCTGGTCGGAAATAAAATTGTCATCATAGTCACACAGGGCAATGCTCTGAAGAGCATGACTGATCTTTATCTGCTGCCTCAGCAACTCAAGACGCTTTCCGCTTCTAAGAAAGAATTTCTTTAATCCTGACTTTTTTTCCAGAATATCGGCAATATTCACCAGAGGTATGTTCAGATTTCTTAGGAAAGAAAGCTGTGCCGCCTTCCTGACCTGATCTGTCCCATAGTATCTGTATCCCGTTTTTTCATCCACAAACTCCGGAACGAGAAGCTTTTTCTTTTCATATAATAATAGTGCCTTGCGGGACAAATTAGTGATCCTGGCAAATTCCTTCAGTTTATATCCCCTGCCCTCCACATCGCCTCCATGATACTAACCCGATACAGAATTAATCTTACCCCATCTTTGAACAGTTTGCAATACATGCTCCCGGGACCATCTTTTGTCAGCTTAAAAAAAGAGGGCTGCAGGTAAAGCAGCCCTGAAGCTGAAAAAAAATTCCCGCTCGATTTTAGTCAACGCCTATGTCCGGCGGAATAGTGTCCGGCGGAATTGTATCCGGTGGAGTAACGGTGCCGGTTGGGATCAGGAACCGGAAGGGGTCCTGAGGACTACCCGGTACAGGGCCCGGCTTCTCGACAACAGTAATCGTCCCGGAGCCATCTTTACTTGGCGATGCATGAACAGAGGTCATGTGAACCTCACCATAGCCGCTTGAGCCGAAAACCTCGGGTTTAAATGTGATCCTGTAAATTGTATAGTACTGATAGAACGGGTATGTCGGGTTGATTTTGTAAGTGGAATCCGTAACCGGAGAATTGGCTGAATCCCGGTATCCATAGTAGTTCCAGTTGTCATCAAGAGAACTGCCAAAGGAAATAATCATCGATGGATCCCCTTTGTAAATTACTCCATCCCCGCCAAATGGCCCCAGACAGGCATAACCGGAGGAGACAAGACTGGTCTGGCTTAACAGGTCCAGGCGTCCATGAAAAACCGTATCCCCGTCTCCATTTACCACTGCAATTTGGACATGATCACTATGGTAAAGGTCCTTGAAAGTATGCGGTCTCTTGGGATTCCATCCCACATGTCCTTCGGAACCATAAGTGTTGTCAACGAAATGAGGATTGAAAGTGACTTCGAGATCAAACGCATCATTGCTCACACCATGAGTGATCCGTACAAGCGGTTCCTCCACACCAGTCTTCAGCTTACCCCAGAAATACTGAGCCACCCCAAACCGCTTCAACCGGTCCGCTGAACCGTCATCAAAGGGATTGGTTCCGACATTATCATTTTTCAGTGAATCGAGAGTTATATCCACCACACCGGCTAATGCGGAAAGAGGAATTCTGGCTGACTTGTATCCTGCTTTTGACGCACGTAAAGTGTCAACTGAGGCAAAAAGTTTTGCAATTGATGAAGCCGCATTTCCGCCCTGAACCGAAATTCTCTGCACAGAATGATCAAGTGACATGTACTTGTACAATGAAACTTTGTCACCCATTCTCACCCTGATCAGAAAGACACTGCCAACTGTGCCCGCATTGCTTAATTTGACACTGTGAGAACCGGCAGGAAGAACCCTGTTGACAGCAACATTTACCAGTCTTCCTCTGAGATCGAAAACATCGATCCTGACAGGCATCTTACTCTGAACTGAAAAAACCATGTTTCCATTCTTGAGAACAGAAAAATCCGAACTGACCGGTGAAATCAGAGGACGCACCACCGGAACAACCTGAATACTGTACTTCCCGGATGAATTGGTGATACTTCTGACATCTTTCCCCTCAAGAGTCACGATAACATCTTTGAGCACCGCTCCGGACTTGTTTGTGACCGTTCCCGAAAGGTCAATATCATATGCGGCTGCTGCGAAGGACACCAGAACCGGTACCAAAAACAATGCTTTTAACAGCATAACCCCTCCTTTATTTGTTTTCAAGTTGCATCATCTCCTCTTTGAGTTTTTCTATTTCATTTGTAATAGCCTTGTCCTTATGCATCATTTTTTCCCTCGTTTTCAGATAGTCAGATGAACCCAGGATTTTCTGCACCGTAGCCAGAGCATACTCCATGTCCTCTCTCAGCGCTCCGATATTTCTTTCGAAGAAAGTCGTTCTCTTGAATTCATCCGCAAATACCAGGAATTTATCTATTCTGTCTTTGTAACTGATCTGCTCGTTGTGCAAACTGTCAATTTCAGTCTGCTTTACAGATTGTCCCTTCCGGGCCGCATTTGTAACTCTTTCCGCAAGAAAAGCGTAGGAGATACGGTCACTTTCATAGCGCAGCTTTTCGGTATTCAGAGAATCCTCAAGCAGTCCGGGATAATTTCTCATTCTGTCTAACATCGGCCTGAGCAGAAGATCAGCCTGATCATACTTTTTCTGCAGTATAAGACCATAAGACTGGAGAAGGGCACCTTCACACTGCATTATAAACTTACCGCTGGCCTGTGCCAGAGCCTGCCCTGCCGCGACACAATCATTCCACTGACGGGCTTTAATGGCAGTCCATCCAAGCCCCAGAAGTGCATCAGGATAGTAGTAGCTCTCCGGAGGAACCATCCGCAACGCAGATACCGCTTTGGAAAGAGCATTTTCCTCATAAAAGATGTACCCCAGCAGAACAAGTGAACGGTTCACTATCTCCTTCTGCTCCCTAGTAACAACCTTCGATGCCACACAGTTCTCCAGACTCGCCGCCACTATGTGCATACCTGAATTAAGCAGTGCATGAGCAGTTGAAGAAGTGTGCTGTGCAAAAACATAGGCAGGATGGTCTCCCGGAACGATTTCAAAGTACTGAAGAGCCTTCCGGTTTTCAGATTGCCTCAGCTCTGTCTCCCCCATTATATAACATCCGTGAAAACGTACCGAATCCGGTACTCCCGGTTTGTTAAGCTCCACAAACTGGTTTCCAACCGCGCTGAAAGCTCCCTGACGGTAGTAAATTCTCATGAGTCCCAGATCAGCCAGAGGAACCTGACTGCTCATGCCAAAGTTATCCTTCACGGACATATAGGTTTTGATCGCTTCCTCCCTCATGTCCATCTCTTCAAGACAGGATCCGGCATGATAGGTAACAACGTCATTTTTGTAGAAGTCGGGAAATTCTGTCAGTATCCGCATGAAAAGAAGATAGGCGTTCCAGAAGTCTCCTTTGTAGTAAGCCTTCATTGCCCTGTTGTAATGTTCATTTGCTGTAAGACTGGCAATTCTGGCTATCTTTCTTACCCGCATCTCCTCTCGGCTTGGCCCCACATCGGCACGGAAATAAAGGGAGTGTGACGGCTGAAGGTTACTGCTGAGTTCATTGCGGTACTGGTAGAGCACCGAACAATCCCTTCCTCCATTTACCTGAGGAACATTGATCTCCAGACCCAGCCCCAGATATTCT
>DAOTAZ010000197.1:0-6701 GCA_035382965.1 Chitinispirillaceae bacterium
TCGCTCTTTCAAATGTAATCCGGCTGATAAGCCTCTCTATATCCGAAACCCGTTTGAGAAGAAGTTCTAATTCTCCTCTGACAAATGCATCTTTCTTGAAGTATTCGACACAGTTAAGCCTCTCAGTAATAGATGCGGGATTTTTAAGAGGGCTCACAACCCAGCGTCTTAGTAACCGTGCCCCCATGGCGGTGCTTGTCTTATCCAGAACCGATATCAGGGTTCCCCCGACATAGTCATTCTGCAGAGGCTTTAAAAGTTCCAGGTTGCGGATTGTCGCCGGGTCAAGTTCCGAGAATTCAGAAAGGGTACGCGGTACTATTGCGCTGATATGCTGGAGATCATTTTTCTTCTGCTCTTTTAAGTAAAGAAGAAGCGCTCCTGCCGCGCATACACCTGAATTGTAACCCTCCAATCCCAGTCCCTGCACAGAAATAATGCGGAAATGATCCTTTATGGCTTCACAGGCGTTTTCAAAGGAAAACTTCCAGGAATCATAGCTGGAAATCACTACAGACCTGCTGGATTCACGGATAATATCTCTGAGGGGATGATTCTCTATATCGGAGAGAAGAACTTCGGATGGATCGGTTCGAACGATCTCATTTTCCACCTCTGATTTGTCGATCTCTTCAAGCTGAAACAAACCTGTTGACAAATCACAAACCGCGACACCCACCTTTTCACCATCAGGATGAAAGCTCATTATAAAATTATTTGCTTTTTCCTCAATGAAATTGTCCTCGGTGGCAGTTCCGGCGGTGATAATTTCCACAATGTCCCGCTTGACAATCCCCTTGGCTTGTTTCGGGTCCTCTGTCTGCTCACAGATTGCAATCTTGTACCCGGCTTTAACAAGACGGTTTGCGTAACGATCCAGGGCATGATATGGGAAACCGGCCAGAGGAACGTTTTCCGCTCCCCCGTGATTCCTGCTGGTAAGGGTTATTCCCAGAACCTTTGATGCAATTTTAGCATCATCATTGAACATTTCATAGAAATCCCCCATGCGGTACAGAAGTACCGTCTCCGGATAGCGCGCCTTGATCTCCAGGTACTGACGCATCAGCGGAGTGAGATCACTGCGGGCAGAAGTCTCTATATTTGTATCACCTGACGTGATTTGGTTCATAGCTCTAAATCATCCGGATCTGCTTTTTTCTTCTTTCTCTTGAAGAAACCCTTTTTCTCCTCTTCCTCAAATTCATCTTCGTCAATATCAAGCTTTTTCTCCCCTTCGGGAACATCGATCTCAAGAAGAGCTTCTTCTTCTGTTTCTATGATGGAAACCGGAGGTTTGGAATCCTTTTCCTTAATCTCAGTCAAAGTCTGTGTCGGAACACTCCTGGTTTCATCTTCGATTCCAATTTCAGCGGTCTCTTCCTCCACCATATCTTCCTGCGCCTTCTCCTGTTCCGAAGGTGCTTCAGATGCAGGCGGTAATTCACCTATTTCAAAATCCACTTCATCATCTTCAGAGGATTCCGGAGATTCACTGGCTGATTCCTTCGGCTCATCTTTCTCTTCTTCCGGCTTCTCTTCTTCAGGTGCTGTATCCTCAGGTGTTAATTCCTCTGGTGTCACTTCCTCAGATGCCTCTTCCTCTTTTTCCGGAATCTGCTCCTCTGCTATCTGTACCTGTATAACCTCCTCCTCAACCGCTTCCGGTTCGGGCACACTCTCCTTGTCAGAAGCGATCTTTTCCTGAGGAGGCAACTCTATTTCAAACACAGTTGTCCCTTCCGGAACTGGCTGCTGTTCAGATGCCTCGGGTGTCTGATCGACAGTTGATTCAACTGCCTGTTCGGCTTCCTCTTCGGAAAGTTCCTCACTCTCTCCCGCCTGAAGCTCCTCAATTGAGAGATCCTGAATCTTCTCCCTGGCGATAGCCTCAAATTCCTCTATTCTGGGGAGGTCCTCTATTTTGTTCAGTCCGAAATATTTCAGAAATTCAGAAGTAGTACCATAAAGGAGTGGTCTTCCAGGTTTTTCGCTTCTGCCGGTGATAGTGACCAGTTTTTTCTCCAGCAAGGTCTTCATGGCCCCATCTGAAACAACACCCCTGATCGCCTCTATTTCCGCTTTGCTGATAGGCTGTTTGTAGGCGATTATAGCCAGACACTCCAGAGCCTGAATGGAGAGTTTTTTGGCTGCCTTTTCCTTGAAAATCTGCCTGACCCAGGGATGGTAGTAAGCGACAGTACGGAACTGGTAACCTCCACCGATCTCCACTATTTCGAAAGGATGCCGCTCTTTCTGGAGCTGGACATTTATGGAATCGATCATCTTCCTTATCTGCCGCGCATCGGGGTTGTTCGGAAGAATGGTCTTTATCTTTGCGGCGGTTAAAAGCTCATCCGACGCAAACAGAAGGGCCTCCAGGATCCGCAAAGTATCAGGGGAACTTTCAGGTACACTGCCTTCCGATCCTCCCTCTTCCTCCAGCTCCATCAAATCCTCACGTTCCATTTTACTCATGGGACCTCCTGAAAACAATTTTTATAATGAGTTGACCTGTTGAGAATCAGACACTTCACTGCTGCTCTGTTTTTTTCTGGAGACAAAGATCTCACCGAAATTTTTCTCCTGGCGAAACGCTATCTCCTGCATCTTGACAAGCTCCAGAATCGCCATAAAAGTAACTACCAGTACTATTCTGCGCTTATCGTTTTTAAACAAATCCTCAAAACGCACTTCATCATTATCGGTAAGAATAGCCAGCACATACTCGATCCGGTCATCTATCCTGCAGTTATCAATATCCACAAGGTGCTTTGGTTCCTCTTTTTCGTCTGCAGTCCGCTCAAGCACCTTTTTAAAAGCGGAAAGAAGGTCGAATATACTTATGCTCCCCAGGTCCAGTTCCTGCTCGTCACTGGTTGTCTCAATAACCTCCGGACGCCCCCGGCTGAATGCCCCGAAATGTTCGGCTTCAAAGACTTTGAGCGACTCGGCCGCCTCTTTGAATTTCTTATACTCAAGCAACTGCTGGATAAGCTGTTCACGGTTATAAATTCCATCCTCCTGCTCTATAACCTCGCCCTCCTGAGGAGGCAGCAGTTCCCTTGCCTTAAGCCTTATCAGTGTGGCAGCCATGTGAAGGTACTCTGAGGCAATGTCAATATTGAGATCCCGCATGAGATCAAGATATTCCAGGTACTGCGATGCGATACTGGAAACGGAGATATCGACAATGTTTACTTCGGCTTTATTTACAAGATAGAGAAGCAGATCCAGCGGACCTTCAAACAACTCGAGCCTGACCTCATATTCCTGCTTTCTTACCGGCACGCTACCGCCTCAATTTCTACCAGGACATTTTTTGGCAATCCTGAAACCTCAACTACACTTCTGGCCGGACAGGCACCTTCCAGTTCCTGCTTATAGACCTCATTGAAATCAGCAAAAGAGTTCATATCTCTCAGAAAAACAGTCGTTTTCACAAGAGAACCTGTCCCAAGGCCCTGTGAACCAAGAATCGCTTTGAGATTTTTCAGAGCAAGTGCAGCCTGCTCCCTGACAGTGGAACCGCTGACCTGTCCTGTTTTTGTATCAATAGCTATCTGCCCTGAGATAAAAATCAGATCTCCGCACTCAACAGCCTGACTGTAAGGACCAACAGGGGCTGGCGCTGAATCGGTTAAAATAAGACGTGGAATCATATTGGAGGCACACTTTTAAAGGAATTTCTACTCCACAGTCACACTTTTTGCCAGATTCCGGGGCTGATCGATTTCACATCCCCTTATCGCAGCTATATGGTAAGCAAGTAACTGCAAAGGAATAACCGACAAAAGCGGACTTAGCATAGGAATGGTCTTAGGAATATAAATCACATGTTTGGCATACTTTTCTATTTCTTTATCACCCTCATTTGCAATCGCTATTACACTGCCCCCCCTGGCGTTTACCTCCTGAATATTGGAAATAACCTTGTCGTAAATACTGTCTTTTATCGCCAGAACCACTGAAGGCATATCTTTATCGATAAGAGCGATTGGCCCGTGTTTCATTTCCGCCGCAGGATACCCCTCTGCATGAACGTATGAAATCTCCTTCAGCTTGAGCGCACCCTCAAGCGCAACCGGGAAATTGTATGAACGTCCCAGGTACAGGAAATTGTTATGATGCGAGTAAATACGGGCTATCTCCTCTATCCGGCTGTTTTGCTTCAGAATTTTACCCACCTGTTTAGGGATAGCTTCCAGAGCACGCGCTATAGCTACACCATCACTGTGAGATATCCTGCGCATCCGCCCTAAAAGCAGGGTCAAAAGAGACAACACTGTCAACTGGGAAGTAAAAGCCTTTGTAGAGGCAACTCCGATCTCAGGTCCGGCATGAAGATAAACACCGCCATGAGTCTCCCGTGCAATCGATGAACCCACAACATTACAGATTCCAAGCACAGTGGCTCCCTTATGTGCCGCTTCTCTTAAAGCTGCAAGAGTATCAGCAGTTTCCCCGGACTGACTTATTACAAACACCAGGGTGTTTGGTCCGATAATCGGATTCCGGTAACGGAACTCCGAGGCATATTCAACCTCTACAGGTATACCGGCCATCTCCTCTATCATGTATCTGCCAACCAGCGCTGCATGCCAGCTTGTACCGCATGCCACAAAAACCAGCCTCTGAATACTCCTCAACTCCTGAAGCACCAGATTGAGACCATCAAGCCTGGCCGTACCATCTTCGACCAGCAACCTTCCTCTCATGGCGTTCTTAATGGTTTCAGGCTGCTCAAAGATCTCCTTAAGCATGAAATGCTTAAAGCCGCCTTTTGCCAAAGCATCAGCATCCCATTCCAGACTGTGAATCTCAGGATTGATCTTCCTGTTGTCAAGAGTCGTGGTATTGAAATTACCATGCATCAGCTCTATCATGTTGTTGTCTTTTAAATAGATGACTTTTTTAGTGTGACGCACTATTGCGGAAGCATCGGAAGCCAGAAGCATCTCATCCTCACCCACACCCACAACTAGAGGCGATCCCCTCCTGGCTCCAACCAGAACCCCTGGATTGTCAGCCGCCACTACAGCTATGCCGAAAGTGCCCTCTATGTCCTGAAGTGCCCTGCGAACCGCTGAGACCAGATCTCCCTCGTAATACTTGCCGATAAGTTGAGCCAGCACCTCTGAATCGGTTTCTGAACAAAACTTAATCCCCTCTTTGATAAGCTTCTGCTTGAGAAAAGAAAAGTTCTCGATGATTCCATTATGTACTACGGCGATTCTGGAGGACTGGTCAAGATGAGGGTGAGCGTTTATCTGTGATGGTGCTCCATGAGTAGCCCATCTGGTATGGGCAATACCGGTGCCACATCCCCCAACCGGGACTTTCTTTGTGATCTCCCTGAGATGATCGACTTTTCCTTTATCCTTATAAACAGAAAAGCCCTTCGCATTAACAAGCGCAATGCCGGCACTGTCGTAACCCCTGTATTCAAGGGCACTTAAGCCCTCAATTAGAATTGGATACGCATCTCTTTTGCCAATATATCCGACTATTCCACACATCTCTTTTTTCTCCTTGAACACGGCACCGCTTTTTTACGATGCCTGATCAGACAACAGGGTTAATATATAATGATACAAAATGGATTTCAAAACCCTGAAATCGTGCTTCAAAAAGGCCTTGCTGAAAGGTCTGCAAAATCTGTTCCAATGAATCGGCACTGAAAATCAGTGGACAGTTTTCTTCCGGAAAAGATGCATGAAAACCAACCCCGTTATAACCACCGCAGCCATGGAAATAACTCCTTTCAGCGATGATCTCCGAGGCGGATTTTGAACATGCATCCGCGGAACAGTATCATTCTGAGGTGTCTCTCCGGTCGATAAGGCCGTGTTCTGGCTTATATGAAGATGGCAGTAACCATCAGTAAGATTCCTGCTGATTTTACATCTCTGCCCTGCACGGGTTATCCCTTTACACTGTTGCGCCATTTTTCCTCCTGCCAAAATCGATAATGCTTCATCACGGCATAGAAAATATAGCGCCTCAGGAACTTAAAATTCAAGATTATCTATGTGTCAATTGATAAAGCGGAATACCCTCTATGATGCGCCAATTCCGGAAGTAAACTCATCAATCCAGACTGCGGCATCTGTGATACTCTGAAAAACATTCACCCCTTCAGGCAGATCATCTCTGTGCTTCTCTCCATGACCTGTAAGCACATAAAGGCCCCTTGCCCCCACATTTGAGGCAAACTCTATGTCGTGAGGATGATCACCGATTACAAAGGAATCCTCAAGACTGATGCCGTATTCATTTTCAGCTTTGCGAAGGAAGAAGGGTTTGGGCTTGATACATTCACACTGGTCATCCCTTTTATGCATACAGGCATAATGCTCGATGATTCTGATTCCACCATCATGAAGCAATCTTCTGACATTGCTGTTAAGACACTCAGCTTCCTCACGGCTTATCTTCCCCAGACCCACAGAGGACTGATTGGTGACAATAAAGAGAAGGTGCTTCTCCTGTAACTTGCGTAAAGCATCAAAGACCCCCGGGATAAAGGAATCCAGCGTAATATTTTTATCCCTGCGGTCATCATAAATTATGGTTCCGCCCTGATCCAGAAAGACTGCTGTTTTCTTGAAACTTCTTTTCGGCTCCAATACGCCTCTCCCTGTTTCAGTACCTGCTTTTTTAATATAATGCCCTGAATACAATTAATAAGCAACCATTCT
>DAOTAZ010000198.1:0-6682 GCA_035382965.1 Chitinispirillaceae bacterium
AAAAAAAAAATTGGACGTCATATACTACTTTTTTTTTTTTTTTTTTTGGAAAATAGAGAATTGATATCTATTCCTAAGAGGAAAATTCCCAATTTGACTAAACTTTATTGGGATTAATTCTCGATATGAGAAAAGGTGTTCATTTTGAAAAACACTAAGTCACTGTGTCACCTCCGGGGTAAGAAATCCAGTGAGCAGATCTTTTCCTGAAATGAAAAACAGGTATCTATTCCCAGAGGAAAAATTCCCACTTTGCTAAATCACTTCTGGAGATGAATTCTGAATGTGAGAAAAGACGTTCCAATTTGAAAATTGTCAAGTCAATGAGTCATCTCTGGGCGGCTTCCAGGATTGAAAACATTCGATGCTAATATCTATCCGATCAGATGGAAAATCGCCGCTGCATTCAAACAAGACTTTATCGCCGAAACTGTGTAGTTTTACGGCTGTTGTCAGTATATATGTAAACCCCTGAAGAAACACCGGATCTTGAAATAATAGCAGCTTCCGGCAGTACCATCATTCTTCCTCTGAGGTCGAAAGTCTTTTGTAAACCTCTTTTTTCTGGTGCTGTCACCGGTCTTTTAAATATCCTTTTTTCCGTTCCTGTTACCAGTTTCCCCGATTCCCATCTTAACTGCGCCGGGTTTTTCCCATTCGCAATGTCCGATCCCATTGATGGCCACTCCATACTGCCGTAAAAAGCAGGTTTACTCTTAAGGTAATAGGAAACAGGTATGATATGATCATCAATATATTCTTCCCAGACAAGTACCCCGTTTACTTTTTCGCCATGTCTTATTGTTCCGGTTGAACTGCCGTCGTCAACCCACTTTGTAATCGTGTTTCCTACGAGATTCTGGAAATGGGAGTGGTCGGAGAGATATACACCCGGCCCCTGGACTACATTTCTGAGAAAAGTATTTCCCGGCCCCATTGGCCCCCAGTAATCTGCGATTCCAATCTCCTGAACTACATTTCCTTCAAAAAGGTTCATCTGTGCATAATGACCATGAAGAGAAATATCAGGGGGATCCCATCCTGTGTTGAGATTCGTTTCTCCCTCGCCCTGAACCGGATTGATGGAATAGTTATACCCGAATACGCATCCTACTGTTCCAATATGCACCATCATCGCATGACGCAGGGAATCAAAGATATTGTTTTCACAGAGCCCGTCCGTTGAATGAAAACCGAACTCTACCCCGTAACCTGATCCACCATCCCCATAAGAAAAGGAGTGATGAAAATAGCTGTCACGGAATTCACAACCAATGGTGGTGTTGTTTGTAATGTGCGATTTCCGTGTGTGATAGCTTTCAATATTTCTTACCCAGCAGTATGCCGCATTTTTGAACTGAAATGTACTGTTTCCTTCCTGAAGTCTTTCTATATAAAAATTTTCGAACCCTACTCCGCGTACAAAACCCTGGGGCCTGATCTGCGGACTGAGATCGGATCTGACATCATAATGGAGTGGAGTGCGGAATGTCACGCTGTTGCCTTCTACATTTACAACTTCGAAAAGCTGGCCAACAGCATTATCGGCCCATGACTGTATCCAGGCCTGGTCAGTGTACATCAGGGCGGGATCATTTGTCTGCTGGATTTCTGCAAAAGCGCCAACAGTAAATTTACTCCCATCCTCGACTGTAACTGTCTTTGACCCTTTTGTAAATCCGCCCAGCAGATTCTGCCATTGTCCCCTTTTGTATGTTACCACATCGAAACAAAGTCCGGTGTGATCGTGAAGCAGTTTCGTTTTGTCGTAGCCATCACCGCGAATAACCACATTATTTTTGCTGATGGAAATAGTGTTGCTGAAATAATAGCTTCCCGCAGGGAAGTATACAACTCCGCCCTCAGAAGGGACAGCTTCTATTGCCCTTGTTAAAGCATCTTTACTATCAGCTTTTCCGGTTGGATCGGCACCATAATCGAGTACATTGACAATATTCTCAGAGAGAACTGAAATTCCCCTGGGTACTCCTGGATCCCAGACTGTCATACGGTCAGGAGTCAAAACCTCCGCTGAGATGCAAAATGCTATTACCAGAGTGCAGAAAAAAATCACGGATCGTTTCATACGTAACCTTCTGTGGATGGTTTGGCTTTCAGCGACTCATGTAAAAATTATACCACTAATAAGCGGAAATGTCAGGTTAATAGACTATCTTACTATTTTGACGGGTTTCCTGGAGGAATCTTTTTTTTAACAGCCAGCACTATCTTTAAGTTACAGGTCGGGTGTTTCATTGAGCTTTATACTTGCTTTTAAGGTATATCGATTGAATTCTATTTTGAATAATAACGATTCGCCCTGGAAATAAAAACATTTGCGGTTGGTTCTGAAGTAAATTAAATTATTTACAAACAATTATTTCCAGGCACTCAATACTGCTCCATCAAAAAAACTCCAATGGAGGCTACATGAGACTATCCTGTATTCTTCTTATTGCAATTTTTACTTTTACAGCGTAGGCTGATGATGACAATCTGAATTTGGGATTGAGTGATCTGAAACTCTGCATGTCATCAGTTTCTGCTCCTTCTGTTCCCTTATTACTTGTTAATTCTACCGAGAATCCTCATTCCCGGGCGATTGGGGAGAGAATTGCCGGATGGGTTCTGCTTGGAACTTCCCTGTTTAATTTTATTATTGCGGTACCCTATGCGGAGGTGATGGAGGATTCTTATATGAGTGCTGATTTGATTAAAGCGCTTTTTTTCATTGAAGGTGGGATACGTGCTGTCATAGGTGGAGTGTTTCTTACAAGTGGATACATCAAATACGGGAGATGGAAAGGCTGGGAGGCAGAGCATTCCGGTAAGATATCTTTTCCACACCACATAGCTCTGAACTTTGAGTTCTGAAAAAACTCCGGGCAGGACAGCTAACTCTCTTGTCCTGCCCTCTATCCCTTCAAGAGTTCCTTTCCCTGAAATACTACTGAGTGAATACCCGGTTTGGGTTCACCCAGAATTGAGGTTTTTCCAAGTGCCGCCTGCTTTTTCCCGATAATACACTGTTCCAGATCCTGGCTTCTTACTTTAATTTCTATGTCATACTCAAGAGGTGTTGTCAGAAAAGAATCGGCCAGTGCCTTTATCTGCTCTATTGTATCAGGAGAGGAGAGAAAAGACTTGAAGATATTGCCTTCCATAGGACCGATAGTTATTCGGAATTTACTGCCGAAGTCAACGACACTGCCGCCAAGTAAGGAATCCTGCCCCAGACAGCAACTTCCAATAGGACGCAAACCATGGACATGCACACGATTCGGCAAAAATTCCTGTATCTCTGTCGGGATTTTACCGCAGAAGGATGAAACAAGAGCACGCAATCCTTCTGCTGTTCCTTTTCCTGAGATAAAAAGTCCACTGTAAGGCAGAAGGTCTGCGTTCTCTCTTTTGGGTATGCCTGCAAGAGACATTATACGGTCCAGAAAAGAATCCGTTTCCTGGTTTCTATCCATGTTAAATAGATTGTGTTTTTTCCAGGCCTGATAGAAAAAACAATACTTTCTATGGCTGAAAATTGAGAGGAAGTCTACCAGTGCTTCTGAATCCTCAGTATGACGGCATATGTAGTCAGAGAAATAGAGTGGAAGAGGGGAGGAGACACCGGTCAGTCCCATGAAGGCGAGAGTGAAAAAAACAGAGTCCTTTCCCTTTTTAATCGATGCTATGTCACTCTGGGGAAAAGCTATTGACGGGTCAGATAAAAAACGGATCATGCCTGAGTTCAAAGGGTCGGAGACACCCTTTGAGATACAGTCCTTTTCAAGCAGAGAAACTGCCCTGAAAAAGTCAAAACTGCGTGCATCATTAGAGAGAGTTTCAATTAAACCGGCCATTTTTTACCTCTAAGAGAGTTCCATTTAAAGCACTTCCCCGATGGTTTGAATTCAATTGACAGCAGAAGGAAAGAGTTGATGCAGATGTATTTTGATAAAAACTCTGCAAGGACCTCTCCGAATAGATGTATCTCCTGGGGGAAGGGAAAAAGCGACTCCTGTATATGGATACAGTATTCTACACCTCTGATAATGCCTCCTCTGAAAACCTGCTCTGCCGGCCTGATATTTACTTTTGAAATAGATTTTATTTTTCTGAGATTCGCTTCATCCTGTGACCACTCATGGATGGAAAGGATATTTTTGAGATGTTCTGCCGAGGAAAATGAGGACCAGCCCGCAGAAAGCTGTGAGAGAAATATCCAGAGAAAATTCTTCTCTTCCGGAGGCAGGAAGGGAAGTGTGGGCCTGGTGATGTTTGTAAAAGTTACAAAATCCGGCAGATCTCGTCCCGGGCTATTTATGCTATCCTCTCTCAGTTCTACTCTTGGTAATTCCCCGTCGGTACAGTATGCTCTTACAGACAGTGTCTCCTCAGCCAGGTCATCCTGTGTGTTTCTGCAGTTCATGCTGATGTAAAGATCTCGCCCTGAACTGAAATTACTTCTGAAAGCTGAACTGAAAACCCGGTCTCCCCTGTGAGGAGAAAACCTGCGTGAATAAGGGTATGTTTCTCCTGTTCTGCGGTTGAGTGCCGTGACAGAGATGATACTGTGCACACGGGAATGCCTGTGATGAAGATCGGGTTTTACCAGGTATTCGGTTTTTTTTCCGGTTTTAAGTACCGGTTCGGTGTCGCTTTGATAAAGGTTTACCGCAGGTGTGCAGAACAGGCGGAATGTTTCAGGACCGAAGTGTCTTTCCTGAGGGAAATCACTGTCGAAGCGCAGCTCGATGGAAAATTCCTGATCCTGCGGATCTGCGGTTGACAAGGTGTCGATACCGCACAGGTCAATGAACATGAATTTTTCAGGGTAAAGGAAGTATTCAAGCAGTAGACGGCTGCTCCTGAATTCACGCGGATCCTCCGGAAGAAGTGATTGAGTTGGAGAAAATCCGGAACAGACAGGTTTTGGAAGAGTGATTCTGCTGTTGCCTGAAAAGAGAAATACCTTCTCAGTGTGACAAAGAAAGAAATTGTGAATGGAGAGTGCGGATGTATGTTCAGCATGGAGGTAAATTCTTATAGGGTCAAGTTTCAGGTTTTTCCAGTTGACTCCCGGCTCAAGTCTGAATCTGAAAATGAGAGATGCTCTGCCGCTGTTATCGTTTCCCCTGATTACTTTTTCGATTGACACAGGATTAACAGCGATTTCCTGGGTTGTCATGAAATGACAGGGGACCGAATCCGGGCCGACAGGTTTTGAGAGCAGGTTTGCTCCTCTGGGAAGAATACGAGTTTCCTGAAGGTGTCCTTTCCGCGGTCTGAACTGGACAATTGTGAGGGATGGGATTTCGTGCAGAAACTGCGGCCAGAGAAGGTCTATGAGTTCCCCGGTAAGTTCAGGGAAAGAGTCATCCAGTTTTTCCCTTATTCGGGCAGCAAGAAAAGCGAATCCCTCGAAGAGTCTCTCGACATAGGGATCACGGTCTCCTACAGCATCGATATCCAGGAATCTGGCCTGTTCCGGATGAACACGTGCAAATTCTTTTCCGGATTCATAAAGATACTGAAGTTCCTCTTCATAGTATTTCTGTATCATTGGAAACGTCTATTCCTTTTTCCTGAAGGGTGAAATTGAAGAGTTTCCGGTTCCGGTGAAAGTGGTCTGGAACCGCACCTGGCTACCGCCTTTTATCTGCCCGCTTATGATGAAGACAATCCTTTGCCTGCAAGATTCGGGTTCCTGATATTGAACTCTTACATTGACCAGTCGTGGTTCATATTTCTCGATAGTACGCCTGATTGCTTCCCTGAGATTCTCCAGCCCTTCAGGCATGGTACGATAAACCTCGGAGATATCAGGAAGTCCGTAATCAGGAAGGTAAGAAATGCTTCCCACCCTGGTGTTGAACATCCTGGAGAGATGATCCATCACTGAATAGATACGGCGTTCGCTGTATCCGATGCTTTTCAGCGGAGTTCCATCAAGAAAACAGCCTGTAAGGCTCTCAAAAATGCCTTGCTGCATAGGAGAATCTGTTTTTGGGAAAAAGTTATTGAGAAAATTGAAAAAAGGAAGCCGAAAAGATATCAAGAATATAATAAGTTTAAGTTTAAAACCGTATACTATTATTAGTAAATTGGTTTGCTGGAGGGAAAGGAGAAGGGAATATGGAGAATATAATGGATCCGGATGCCTTTTATTACAACATTACACCTTGAGATGGCTGAAGTTGCTTTATAACAACACTTTTACCTCTATATTATTCCTGCGAAAGCACCAGAATTATCTGAATTCAGTTTCAAAAGACAAATCTCTCTGAACGATACATACGATATAGCAGAGACCATTACTATTTTCAGATCAGTAACAAATCAACCTTGAGTAAAATAGACAAAGAGGAGTTTCGCTATATGGCTTCAAAGAATGGCACAAAGGATTTCTCCTCAGAGTTAATAATCCAGCATGCTCACGATCGCCTTTTCCGTGAGTTCATGCAGGATATCGATATCGCCAGGAAACTCTCTTTTTCAGCATTGCCGTCAAAAGTTCAAAGCAGTATCAATTGGGAAACACTGGAGATTGTAAAAGAGAACTGGGTTGATGAAAATCTCAGGGAGCATCGCTCAGATATCATCTATCGTACAAAAGTCTTGGGAAACGATCAATGGGTATATCTGCTCTTTGAGCATAAGAGCACTCCGGATAAAAAGATCCATT
>DAOTAZ010000199.1:0-6618 GCA_035382965.1 Chitinispirillaceae bacterium
CAGTGGAGATCAGCGACAACTATGATGTGGCTGATGTAAATAGCCCGACAAAAACCATATCTGACCGCGGTGATGGAGTCTTGTGGTTTATAGATCTCCCAGCAACCGGCGATGAATGGTATGCTGTGGAAATTCCTTTCAGTGCTCTTAAAATTCACGAATCATGGGAAGGCGCAAATGCGATCCCATTCAATGCAACTAAGATGGCAAAGCTGCAGTTTAAAGTTCAGGGTCCGCAAGATGCCAGTGGTTACATAGGTGTTGATAACATCTACTTCCCCGGCGTATCCGAGTACAAATTTACTGATGGTTCCCCTGTTCTCAAACCTGCTTCGCAGATTGCAAGGACATCGGGTCTCAAGGTCAACTACCTCAATGGCAAGGTCAATGTAAACTGGAATGGTGCAAAACTTGCTAAAGGTAAAATCAGCCTTATCAACAGCCAGGGTGCCGTGTTTGCAAGTTCATCAATTAAAAATGCTGCAAAGCTTTCAGAGACACTCTCCGCATCCAAACTGGCTGCCGGAATGTACTTCGTGAAGTTTAATGCTACCGATGTTAATGGCAAGGCTATTAACATTATGTCACCGGTACAGGTTGTGAAGTAAGAAGTACAGTATAGTTTAGTTTCTCAAGCCGGATACAGTGATGTATCCGGCTTTTTTTATGTGCGTTCTAATGTTCTTATCGGTATCGAAAAGAATAGAGAGGTTTAAAAGGAGATCTGTTATGTACCGATATCGATTTGTGAGAGGAAACATTTTGAACTCATCTTCATTCGTTATTAATTTTACGATATGAAAAAATTACTTATCACGGGCGCGTCTGGATTTTTGGGCTGGAATCTCTGCAGGGCAGCATCTCTGAAGTATCAGGTCATTGGTGTCTGCAACAATCACAGGGTTGAGGTTCCGGGTGTAACCTTTATTAAATGTGACCTTCTTCAGTACAGTTCTCTTAAGGAGCTGTTTCAGAGAGTCAAACTCGATGCAGTCATTCATTGTGCCGCTGTATCAAGTCCCAATTACTGTCAGCAACATGTATCAGAAGCATATAAAATGAATGTTACTCTCTCATCCTCTATTGCGGGGCTGTGTAATGAACGGGAGATTCCCTGTGTTTTCACTTCTACTGACCAGGTTTTTGATGGCGAAAGTGCTCCTTATGATGAAGGCAGCATAGTTTGCCCGGTGAACGTTTACGGGCAACAGAAAGTGACTGCTGAGCTTGAGATGCAGGTTCGTCATGACCAGTTGGTGATCTGCAGGATGCCTCTCATGTATGGTGATGCCCCGGAATGTGCGACAAGTTTTATTCAGCCATGGATTAAAAGCTTAAAATCCGGGGAAAAACTCTCGCTTTTTACTGATGAGGTTCGCACAGTGGTGAGTGCCTCAGATGCTGCAAAGGGACTGCTTTTAGCCCTGGAGAGGGCAAGAGGGATAATTCATCTTGGGGGGAAGGAGAGATTATCGCGTTATCAATTCGGTTTGAAGCTTGCCGGATCTCTGGGAATTTCAAGTGAATTGATTACAGCCTGCACCAGAAAGGGTTTCCCGATGCCCGCACCCCGTCCTGCGGATGTTTCTCTCAACAGTGAAAAAGCATTTTCTATAGGTTATGCACCCGGACTGGTCGAAGAGGAATTGCAAAAGCTGGAGTGTTTGAAGGGGTAGAAAGCGGAGGACGAGGGATTCGAACCCCCAAGACCTTGCGGTCGGCGGTTTTCAAGACCGCTGGATTACCATTATCCTAGTCCTCCGAAGGTTGTTGAAATATAGGTTTTGAGTGTTGCTGCTGGCAAGGGAACTGAATTGAAAGAGACCCTTATTCGGAAATATTTGTAATCACCATTTTTTCTTTCTTTTATGTCTAAAGTAATCAGATTACAGGTCGCAAAGGGGTAAACGTTTCGCCTTTATAAGAATACCGGTACCAAGGGTTATTAAGGAGATCTTCAGGCTGTAATGCGCCGCGTTAACTTCCGGTCCTGTTTCTGAATCTGTTAGATTGATACTATTCACTGAACTTGATCTTTACTGCTTATGTGACACAAGAATAAGAATTTGAAACGCAAAGGACGCAGAGGACACAAAGGTATAAAACGCTTCGCGTTCTTAATAGCTGTTCTTTATCTTCTTTTTCTGCTTTTTTATTCTTTCGATACCGATTAAGGATCAATATGAAACATTTTGTTTCAGCATGTTGTTGCGTTTGGAAACGATTTAATCTCAAAATGCCTTATAGCTGTCAATTGACGATTTGGCATGACTGTTGCATAATCTCTCTGGTGAAAAAAGAAAAATAAAACAATAAACCAATGGGAGGTATTATGAACGCACTGATCAGGTACAACAATCCAATGGCAGCAGTCTCGGACTGGATTGACGAAGTGTTTGGGGGAAATCTTTTCGAGGCAGCCGATCGTCAATTGATATCTGGTAACTGGCCAAGAGTTGATATCGAAGAGAGGGAAGATGCATACGCCATAAAAGCTGATCTTCCCGGACTGGACAAGAAAGATGTTTCAGTGGCAATAGAGAATGGAGTACTCCGTATCGAGGGTGAAAAGAAGCATGAGTACAAACAGGAGAAGGGTAAATACTATCATCTTGAACGCAGCTATGGAAAATTCTGCAGGACTTTTGCCCTGCCGGACTCGGTAGAAGCGGAAAAGATCGAGGCATCGATGAAAAACGGAGTACTGGAGCTGACTCTTCCGAAAAAGGAGAAGGCCAGACCCAAAGCAATTGAAGTGAAAGTAAACTGAAATCAGAAGCCTGCCGGAAGATTACCGGCAGGCTTTTTTATACCTCCTGAATCCCCTGACACATTAAAGAATTCTTCCTCATTTACCCACCCGAAAGACAATCCAGACTGCTATAAAAACAGAGACTTTTCGAAATGGTAACCCGGACTATTGTGCTGGAAGAAGATGAAAGATACAGAAATGAGCATATCTGGATGCAGGATAATACAATAAATGTATATTGAAAAATATGTTTGTTCTGAAGGATAAAAGTTTTGCGGGACAGCAGTAAATCTGTTGTGAGTAAAGAAATCCTTCGCAGGAGACAAACGGAGGCAGATATGAAAAACCATCAAGACTCTTTTGTTGCAGCTCTGTTTTTTCTGGGATTTTTAAGTTTTCCAATTGTTGCTCAGACCGGTAATATCACCTATATACTTCACCGCGAAAACAACCCCACACAGACACAGCGGAGTGCTTATGCAAAGATCCAGACGGCAATGGATTCAGCACTGGGCTACTATAACAAGTATACCTCCATAACCAAATCTCTGAATATCTATTATGATCCTGATGTGTCAACTGCGGATGGCAATTTTAGCGGAACAATCAGATTTGGTAAAGTAGATTATATGGTTGTGCACACTGCAATGCATGAAATCGCCCATACACTGGGGGTGGGGACCACAACTGAATACAGAAGCCTGATGCATAACGGGGTTTTTACAGGTGCGCACGCCACAGCTATGATCAGGGAGATTACCGGAGATCAGAATGCGGTAGTTAATGGAGATAACCAGCATTTCTGGCCTTATGGACTTAACTATGCCAGTGAGGTTAAGTCTTCTCAGGATTTCATCAATCACTGTAAGATCGTCGATGCAATGTACAGAGATATGTTCAGGGAGGAATTTTTCAGAACCTGTCGTATAAAGTCAAGGCTTGATGGCAGATGTATGGCTGTCTCTGCCGACAATTCACTGCGGCTTGGCGATTGTAACAGTTCCGCATCAGTTGTCAGGATGATCTCTCTTAACGGAGAAAACGTTTTCAGGCTCGAGTTTGGAAACAAGGTCCTTGATATCCCCAATGAATCGACTTCGGCAGGAATAGTTGTCGGGCTTTACAGTTGGAATGGAGGCGGGCATCAGAGGGTAATCTTTGAGTTTCAGCAAGATACCAATCTTGCACGCCTGAAAATGCAGCACAGCGGACTCTATCTCAGGGCTGACGGGGATAGAATTATTCAGGACAGAGGCACAGCCTCTCCTGAGAGCCAGTACTGGGAACTGGTTGGTGAGCCGGTTAAATCTGTTAATCAGGTCCGGAACAGCCGGAGAATTACAGAAGAAATCAGAGTTGCCAATGATCTCATAACTGTAAATTCATCTGCTCTGGGAGGTAAATCCGTAAAATTGAAGATAACAGATCTTCATGGACGTGTAATAAAGTCCGATCTTTTGTCTGGAGATGCTGTCATATTTACAGCAGAATTTATCCCGGGTGTTTATATAATCAATCTTTACGGAAAGGGAAAATGTTTTACCAGTCGTTTTGTAGTAAGGTAAGTAACACACCAGCGGGTCATCTTCTGGTAACCGCTCTGAAGGTTATTTACCCCGGGGATACCTTTTCTGTCTTGCAGAAACCCTTCCTTTTCTCTCCTTGCTTCATCTTTGTTCGGCTTTTATCTTAAAGCTGAACTGTGAAAAGGTTTTCATCGAGGAATATATCTGTATGAGTACAAAAAGTTTATGTGTGCTGTTTTTATCGGGTGTCTTTTTTCTGTCCCATTCCCAGGTTTTAAGCGGAAAAGTGATTAATAAGCAGGGGGCGGGGATTGAAGGTGCCCTGGTGGAGCTCTCAAATGCCAATCTGTCAACTACTACTGCAGGCGATGGCTCCTTTTCCATCACAGTGCCAATGAGTACAAAACCTGGAGTAATCAGGAAGATTTATCGGGCGCCTGAGCTCAGAGGCAATACACTGCATTTTGCTGTAAGCGATAATTCTGCGCATGTGACTGTGAGTGTTTATACGCTCAACGGAAAATTTATCTATAACGCACTGGACCGCAAACTTGGAGCAGGTTTTTACAGCCTGAATCCGATCAGCCGGCCACTCAAGGCCAATATCTATGCTGTAAAACTTCAGATCGGTAATGAGAGTACTTTTTTCAAACTGCCCTGGATGAAAGAGATGAATCTTTCTGACTTGCTCCGGAAAGGAAACAGGGCTGAAACTGTTAGAACATTAACAAAAAGAATGGTCGCTGTTGACAATGTGAGAGTTTCAAAAACCGGCTATAATGCAGTTTCTATTCCTGTAGGTACCTATGATACAACCATGACAATTACACTGGAGCCCTATACTCCATCATACCATATTAATCCTCCTGATCCCTGTTACAGCAGGTTTTATGTGGATGGCTGCATAGAGGGTGATCCTAACAGCGCCTGCGGGGGAAGATGCAGGGTAGCGAATTCCTGCAGCCCGCCGGAGGATCCAAGCAAGGCCAATCTGCCCAAGACTTTTATCTGCCCGAGATTCATGCTTTTCAGCACCGAGATGCTCCAGGCAGCTAAAGACGATGCGATGCTTTACGGTTGGGATGCTGATGATCCGCCTTTCAATTATGGTGTAGTGGGACATGATCCCGATATCGGGGGAGTTGATGACGGGCCGAGCAGTTGCTGTCAGTGTTACCAGATTGTATTTGAGGAACCTGAACCAAGTTCACCCAAACCTCCAGAACTCCCTTATCCCAAGCCTTTGATTGTCCAGAGTTTCAACACTGCAGCCAGCGGACCTTATGGGTTTGATGTGTTCATGGGCGCAGGAGGGTACGGAGCATTCAATTCCTGTTATGATGATCCTGATTTCGGGAATACCTCAAATTTCGATGAGTTTATCTATGATAAATATCCTTATCAGAATCCAGGCAGCGGAGGTATCTCTTTCCTTCGATATGAGGCTGAATGCCGGGGGAATGCATGGCCTCCGACTATCGATGCGTTGCAATCAACTGCCTGTCAGGAGAAGATTAAGGAAATGTGTAATCAGGCACTGGTGAGTTCAAATCCGCAAGTTACCGAAGATACACGCCGTTCCTGTATCGAGTCAAACAAGCCGGGCTCACTCTATCATCAGAACTGGAAAGTAATGGTGAAGCGTGTGCGCTGCCCGGATAATCTCACACGGGTGACCGGATGCCGGTTGTCAGAAAATCATCTTCCTCTTCCATTTCCGGAGGTGCAGACTCCTGCAGACGCCACAGCTAATGGTACATTTAGAAGTGGATATCATACTACCACAATGCAGGATTGCTGTAAACCGACATGCGCCTGGACAAACTGGGTAGGAGATTATAACCTTCCGGTAGATGGTGAGTGGAACGCTTTTTATTCCTGTGATAAGAACGGAATACCGTTTACTAAGTAATACTGCTGGTTTGATTTGATCAGAATATGACGTGGGGCTGTTGTAAGGCGGCCCCATGTGTCGGTACTCAGTTTCTGCTCAGGAAAAACTCAGTTTTCACTTCATCTATATTCAGGGCACAGACATAAATACCCCCTTAAAAAGTAAAAGAATTGTTTATTCATGCAGGTTGGACAGGCATGGGTAGTAAAGTGTTGCCGTAAATTAGGGTAACAGTAAATCGATCTGTCATCGCAGAAAAGATAAAGTAGAAAACAGTATCATTTTTATGAGTTGTTTTGCAGGAAACGGAATTCGTTTCTTTTTTTTTCGGTTGCTGTTTTTCCCCGGAGGTGAAATAATGATTTGAATTAATTATTAGTGGGCTTAGTAGTTCATTAATTCACCCCAGAGGTGAAACAAGGACGCAACAGCTCTTGTGCCCAGGT
>DAOTAZ010000200.1:0-6605 GCA_035382965.1 Chitinispirillaceae bacterium
CACCGCCAAAAAAATTCATGTCGAAGAAATCATCAAAGAAAGGATCTATTCTGCGGCGCTGAGCACGTCTGAGCTCCTGGTATTCAAATGGAACCGCAGGGATCTCAAAGTTCCCGGCACTCACCGGAAAAACAGAGTATTTCAGAGAGTATGTATTGTAAATCTCCCCGTTAATCCGCTCAGAAGCTGTTGTGATCTGTGTTGAAAAAAGCCTGCTGAGGGAAAAATTCTTTCCGAAAGCTTCCTCGATTTTCTCCAGCGCAGGCATAAAACTGTTGCGCACCTCTGTGGGTGAATTTGCTTTCTGCACAACTTTAAACGTGAGCATCGCTTGTTCACCTACGTAAAGAGTCTTTTTATTGAGTAGAAGACTTACTTTTATATCAGGATTTTGCACAGGCTCATCAGTCACTTTAAAAGAGATCGGATCTGTCTGGTAAACCGTGCCATCGATTTCGACTTTTAATGAAGGGAAAACGAAAGATCCTGTCGATTTCGGTGTGATAACATAATAGAACTGGGTATGAATCTCGTTTTTCTGAGTCGCCCTTCCGTTGATGATCTGAATCGATGAGGATGTTGATTGACGGGAATCGGTTTTAAGCAGTGAAAATCCCTCAACAGGTGAGACCTGGGGAACAGGAATTGCACCGGTTTTTTTGCTGCTGACCAGTGTTGCTGTTATCACGATCTGCTCTCCCATGGTGACGATGGTTCTCTCTGTTGTGGCTGAGAACCGCACCTGTGCTTCGACGATGAAAACCGAAAAAAGCAGCAGAACTGGTATAAGCATTTTTGTTCTCATTTAAAAATGCTCCTGTGTCCATGAACGGATTGTCCGGCATAACAGCTTGACATCAGGAACCCGTGAGAAATTGTGGTCTGATCCATTTACAATATGGTAATCGGCCGGGATTCCGGATTTTTCAGCACATTTTATATATCTTCCGGACTCCTCAACTGATATCGATTCATCTTTATCACCCTGGAAGAGCAGGAGCCGTCCTTTGAAATCAGCGCAGAGCGCTTCCACCGGATCGATACCTTTAAGGCTGTCCAGAAATCCGATGCTCATCTCGTGGGGCCCGTTTTCATAGTAACCATCTGAATTCGGGCCTGATTGAAGAAGGTTTTTTCTGCGTCGAATAAGACCTGTGGGATCGCCTACAGGGGAGAGAAGTACTATTCCCGATGCATCAAGAGAGCCTGCACAGAACGCGGCGATCATCCCACCGAAACTGTGACCCAGAAAAATCATCTTTGAGGGCTTGTGTGTCTCTTTTAAAAAGGCTGTTACACTCCGAAGATCGGATTTCATCGTTTCCACGTTCATGTCCGCAAATAACCCATCACTCTCACCGGAACCGGTGAAATCGAATCTCATGGAGTTGACACCGGCACTTTCCAGCTCTCTGGCAATCTTCACAAACAGGTAACCCGGACCCATCCTCTGTCCTGTAAAACCATGACAGAACACAAACCACACTGCGTTTTGCGGTTCGGTCAGATGAAGGGAGCCTCTGATTGTCTTCCCGCCCACAGGCAATTCAAAATATTGAAACGACATAGTTTCTTACCAGTCCTTTTCGGGTCTTGGTGCCTTCGCACCCTTTTTCTTCATTGGTTTGTTCAGCGAATCCGCATCATCGGCGTAAAGTTCTATTATCCTTTCCGCCTCCTCTTTTTTCATATCCCTACTGTCATCTTCCTGCTGCTTAGCGTCGGTCTGCTGCTCTTTCTGTTCCTGTTGCTTCCTGTTTTCATCACTCTGATTCTTTTGTTCTTTATTTTCCTGCTGCTGGTCCTCTTTTTTATCCTGCTCTTCTTTATTCTGCTGGTTCTGATCTCCCTGGTCCTTCTTATCCTGATTATTCTGATTATCCTGTTTGTTCTGCTTATCTTTATCCTGCTTGTCCTGCTTGTCCTGCTTGTCCTGCTTGTTCTGGTTATTCTGGTTATTCTGGTTATTATTCTGGTTATTCTGCTTTTCCTGATTCTCTTTTACCTTCATATGCGCGAGCTGGAGATTCCACTTTGCGTCTTTGTCATCCGGACGAAGGTCCAGTGATTGAATATAGTTCTGCAGAGCCTCCTTATACTTTTCAAGTGCACCCTGATCCCCGCTCTGCTCCATCTGCTGGGCTTGCCGAAAGAGAATGTTCCCGAGATTATAAAAAGCATCCGCGCGCTTCTTTTTGTCCTCTTCTGAGAGAGCCCCGATGTATGCCTCTCCGGCTTTGTCGAACTCTCCCAGTCTGTAAAGGGTGGATCCTTTGTTCATCTTCAAACTGTTGTCGGAAGGGGAGAGCAGAAGTGCGTCATCATAGAGCTTTAACGCCTCCTCATACTTTTTTTCTTTATAAAGACGATTCGCCTTCTTGTTCTTTGAATAGACTTCGTCTGCATCTGACACTGCTGCAGAGATAATAATCACCAATAATGGAAGGAGAATCGTTCTGCTAAATATGTTACAGATTTTCATATCACTCAAAACGGCCTTTCCACTCGTGTTTTTTCACGCTGCGTTCAGATATGAAAAATTCCACCATCAGCATTATCAGCGCTATCAGTAAAAATATCTGGTATCGTTCTTCGAAAGTAGCAAGATTGGCAGTACCGAAATCCTTTTTTTCCATCCCGGAAATCTCCTTCATTATCTCTGACAGGGAGAGGTCTGTTCCGGCATGGAAATACTTTCCTTTCCCTTCTACCGCGATCTTTTCCAGTATAACCGGATCCAACCTTGTCATCACAAGACTTCCGGACGCGTCTTTTTTGTAAATGACATTGCCTGAACCCCTGCTTACCGGTACCGGTACTCCACTCTCTGAACCAACTCCTACGGTATAGATTATCACTCCCTCTTCTGCTGCAGCTTTTGCCGCATCCACAGCCTTTCCCTCATGATCTTCACCGTCGGAAATGAGAATCATCACTTTGTGCTTGCGTGCTTTGGAGCGGAAAGCCTCGGATGCCTGCTTTATGGCATCTCCGAGAGCTGTTCCCTGAACCTCTACCCACCCTGTAGATACCGCGCTGAGAAACATCTTTGCAGCACCATAGTCAAGGGTGAGGGGACACTGAACGTAACTTTCACCCGCAAATACAATTATCCCGATTCTGTCGCCTTTAAGCATATCGATCAGTTTTGCTATCTCATGCTTTGCACGGTCAATTCTGTTGGGCGCGATATCCTCTGCAAGCATACTCTGGGAGATATCCAGGGCAACCATGATATCAATCCCTTTACGCTCCACCATCTCCATCTTTGCTCCGAAACGGGGCCGGGTCAATGCGATGGTCATGAAAAGAAAAAACGCGCAGAAAAACAGGCATTTAACAACCTGCCTGGTGATACTCGATGAGGGTGTCAATTTACCGATAAGATCGAGTGAGGCGAAACGGCGAAGCGCCGCCCGCTTGCGCTGAAACGCCCAGATAAAAAATCCGGCGAACAGTGGCAGAAGAAAAAGAAGCAGAAAAAACTCAGGATTCCCGAATCTCATCTCACTCCCGCTAAGGTATGCGTCTGAAACGGGTGTGCTGAAGTATCAACTCCAGCATCAGTAGAATAAAACCCGCCCACAGCCACATGTAAAAACGTTCATTATAGCTTGTGTAAATCGTTGTCTTTATCTCTGTTTTCTCGATCTTGTCTATCTGATCGTATATTTCCTTGAGTTTTTCGGGATTTTTTGCCCGGAAAAACTTTCCGTTGGTCAGTTGTGCTATTTCCTGAAGCGTTTTTTCGTCAAGATCCGATTCCATTTTCTGAATCTGACGGACAGTCTCTCCGGTAAAAGGATTCCTCATCTCTACCGGTATGGGCACCAGTCCCTCTCTGCCCACTCCAATTGTGTAAATCTTGATACCGAGTTCTCCGGCCGCTTTTGCTGCTGTTATCGGCGGCACTTCTCCGGCATTGTTGGCTCCGTCGGTTAGAAGTATCATTACCTTGCTTTTGGCACCTGAGTCCTTGAGCCGGTTTGCGGCTGTGACTATAGCTGTCCCGATGGCGGTCTGGGAACTGAAATCAGTAAATGTAACTTCACTGACAAACCGGGAAAGGATATTGTAATCGAGAGTCAGAGGACACTTCGTAAAACTGCGGGCACCGAAAACCACCAGGCCTATGCGATCATGCTGCCTCTTGCTTATAAAATCGATAATAGTCTGCTTTGCGACCTCGAGACGGTTGTTTGGCTGAAAATCCAACGCTTTCATGGAGGTTGAGATATCGAGCACAAGCATGATATCAACTCCCTCAGTAGTTACTTCCTCATCTGTACGCCCCTCCTGAGGACGGGCGAGGGCAATGATAAGGAGGCCTGTCCCAAGTAATCTGAGAACAAGAAGTATGTGGCGGCTCCGTACAAAAAAAGAGGGTGGCACCTGCTTGACCACTGATAGATCGGAAAAACGGACCGCAGGCCTGAATTTACGCTCTCTCCTTATATAAACCCAGATAATGGGAATCCAGAGCAGGAAAAGGAACAGAAATTCAGGATCTCTGAGTCTCATTTGCCCTGACCTCCCACTCCTGCCTCGACCTTTTCCCCAAGAGGCTTCGTTGCCTCTAAAAACTCTCTGACCTCTGTGCCGAACCGTTCCAGAACAGCATCATCGGGAATTTGACGGGCGAACTTGACCGGGTCAGAAGTCGAGAAAAACCACTCAACCGATCTCCTGAGCTTGACTTCAAGGCCAGAAATCCCAACCCAGGCATTCATCTCTTCTGTTGTGAAATCTGAGGCATTGATCTCATACCGTCTCCCGATATATCGCTTGAAAATCTCGGAGAGCTCAAAAGTATACTCCCTGATAAGACCTTTCTGAAGGTACTGCTTCGCCTCCAGCGCTCTCAATGCGTCAATAGCCTCTTCATAGGGCGGTTTGGGTGGGGGAGCAACCTGCTCTCTGCGCAGCCGTTTCAATAAAAGCTTTGTCAGGTACACTCCTGCTGCAATGGCCGCAGCACCTGAAAGCAGCCATATCCACCAGAGCGGGGCTTTACCGGCGCTCTGCTGAGGCTTTATGTCTTTCAGCTCAAAAATGCTGTCGTTAGTATTGAGTACAGAAATCACTTTCAGCGGGATACTGGTGGAAAACAGTGTGTCGGTGCGGCTTTCCTGCTCATGGATAAATGGCAGGGAGGGAAGAGTGCAGTTCTCAGGTGTATAGGTGGTGATCACATATTCAAATGTCACACTGTCCGATTTCTCGCGCTCGGTCCGGTGCATGTTCCAATCTTTGATAACGATGTTACCGAAGCTGTTTTCATGTGACGGAGGAGTAAGTGTGGTACCTTTAGGTATTATTGCGGAAACTTTAAAGAGAATCTTGTCTCCCACAGTCAATTCTCTGTTGCTTACCGTGGTATACAGAACAGATGAACTGACTGAGAATGCAATCGAGATGACTAAAATGGCAATCCTGCTTATGGAATTTTTCCAGGTCACGCTTTTATATCTCCCGCGATAATCATCCCTACCTGTACTAACCCGATCAGAAACCCCAGTACACCTCCCAGGTATTCAATCGCCTTCAGTTCACGGGAAGCGATTGAGAAGACGATTGACTCCAGTTTGGAGACTTCGAAATCTTTGATTTTATCATAGACGATTTTTCTGAAATCAAGTCTGGATTCCACTGTTTCAAAGAGGGAATCGATAGTGCCGGGAATCTCCTTCTGCAACTCCTCCATCAGGGCATCGGTCAACCTGGATACTACCTCCGGAGATACAAGCATCATAAGCAGTGTATTGGAAGTAATCTTTTCATCAATAAAATGACCGATTCTGGATTTTATCACTTTGCCTGTCTGACTGTGAAAATCCTCAGACTGGATAATGGCGCGGATATCCCTGTGGGATATCAGTTCCTTTTCTACGGTTTCAGCGATTTTTTCCGCTAATTCCAGTTTCCGTTTAGGCAGAAGACCCATGATACGGAACCAGAGGAAGCGGATCTCCCTGCGGGGCCGGAAAATCATCTTAACGGCCAGGAAGTTTGTAAACCAGCCGATAAGGGCGGAGATAAAAGGTATTGCACAGTAAGCAGCGATCTGCATGGGATCAGAATACGATTTTAAAGTAAAATTTATTCTTATTCCAAGTACTGAAATTGCAGATGGAATAAGGATTCAGTAATTCAAGAGTCAGAATTCAGGGGTTCAGAATTCAGAGTGGCCTGAGAATAAACCTACAGAAACTTCTATTTTAAATTTTTATTGTCTGTAATCCGGAACATTCTCAATATCGCAAGAATCAGATAGGTCTTACGACCAGATGAAACCTTTGCCGGTTACCGCACTCTGTCTCCCGAATTCTGTCTTCTGAATACTGATTCTTGTTTACTTAATTCTCAATTCTGAATTCTTTTTCCTGAGCGGTATGCATAAATTAAGTTTCAGCAGGCCTTTTTTTCAATACTTTCCAGCCCTGGGATGCTTATTCATATTAATAAGGGTCTGAAATATCCCATGGTACCGCAACCGTTTCCGGGGTCTGAATCGGTATCGTCATCGGCATCGGTATCGAATAGCTTCAGAAAAAAGCCCCGGGGAGTCTTTATCAGAGATGCGGAAATAGTCTCGAACTGAGATT
>DAOTAZ010000201.1:0-6595 GCA_035382965.1 Chitinispirillaceae bacterium
GCTTTTGGTGGCAAAGTAGATGGGAACCGATACAGCGACTCCTTCCGGGATATTATGAAGCGCAATCGCTACTGCGATGCTGATTCCGAGTGAGGGTTCGGTTAAAGCACTCATAAATGTGGCCAATCCCTCAGGAAAGTTATGTATACCGATCGCCAGGGCGGAAAACAGTCCCATGCGGAGGAGTTTTTTTTCCGATGGACCTTTCTTTTCATTGGACATTCCCTCCAGATGAGCCATCTCATGAGGGTTTTCGAAAGAAGGGATTAGCTTGTCGATCAGTGCAATCAGGGCGATACCGCAGAAAAAGGCAAACACCGTGAGTCTGTAGCCATTCTTATCCCCCAGATAAGTGGAGAGAGAATCCCTGGCTTTAACAAATATTTCCACCAGTGATACATAGATCATCACACCTGCGGAGAAACCCAGTGATCCTGCAAGGAACCGGGGGTTAAGTCTTTTTGAAGAAAACGCCAGTGCACTTCCTATGCTGGTGGATAGACCGGCAAAGGCTGTGAGTCCGATCGCGAAAAGGATGGTTTGAATGGTCATATGTTTCCTGTTAAAAAGTATGAGAAAGAATTTATCAGTAATATAGAAATTTGCATGGGCGAATAGCATTCAGGATACCGGGATTGAGTGTTTACACTTAACCTCTGATCTGAAATATTGACTTAGCTCGTTAAGTCAAAAACAACCACAAGAAGAGCTCTAATCTCTTTTCATATATGTCCATTTAATCCCTCTGATAGACAGATCTGTTCATTTTCTAATTGCACTCCGGGACCTTTTATTTGACAATTATTCATCAAATACCGGTTTTTTGAAGTAAAATCGCAGAAATTCCAGAGATCTTATTTCTGGTATGACAATTGATTAAACAGCTCTGAGCCTTTGGTATGAGAAGGGAGCTTGAAATGAGAAAAGCACTGTTAATTTGCGCAATTATCTCTCTGTTTGCAGTATCGGTTTCTTTCGGCTTCGATAATGACGTGAATACTGCTCCGGTTGATTCGTTTGACACATATCGGCACACTGCCCGGAATGGACGGGAATACACCGCATTGCTGCCAAAAAACCGTCAGGCAAACGATTATACTCCATTGGGTTTTGTCAGGCAGCCCTCTTTTGTGCGCGGAGGAGGACTGCTGAACAAAAAAGAGCACTCGCTTATGCTTTATGCTGACGCAGATGTGTTGCCGCCGGCATTTACACTGGGGTATCGTTATGGAATCCTCTACTGGT
The DNA here is from genome assembly GCA_035382965.1 of Chitinispirillaceae bacterium. Lineage (GTDB taxonomy): Bacteria > Fibrobacterota > Chitinivibrionia > Chitinivibrionales > Chitinispirillaceae > JAAYIG01. Next base: position 1,246 of record DAOTAZ010000201.1, read on the forward strand.
GGAATATTGGAATTGATCTGGGCGGGAATAACGGAGTGTTTCAGTCCATTATTCGTACCCGAATTGAAAACATTAAGACCAGAAAATCTGAATTCTTCTTCTGGTCAAATGAATTTAGCGGAGGCTTTAAAAGACATCAGGCGGATTTCGGTGAAAATACACGATTTGATGACCTCTCACTTGTCGGCACTATTGACAATTCTCTGGGATTCCGTTTCGGTCAAACGCGGGAAAAAGTCCTTTACCTGCTGACAGTGTTTTATACCGACTATGACATTCACAAACCGCGAAGACAAACAGATTACTATCTGATTCCAGCTATTGCCGGCTTTGAAATGGTTATCGGGAAACATAGCAATGTTTTCATCGAAACAGGAGCCGCATATTCCTTGAACGGGATGGAGCTTGCGGATAAAAGCATAGCATTTGAAAAATCATGGTTTCCGGTTGCCAGAGCTGGTGTTGCATTCCGGACCGGTTCCAAAACAGCGGTTTACTATACACGGGAAACCAGCATACTGTCAAGGAAAAAGGGGGGCTGAAGCTCCATGATGATGTGTACAGGGAGATGCCTCTGTCTCCCTGTTTCTTCTATCTGGCTGCATACTGAGTATATCTCGATTAATCAAATCCGTTTTTGAATTCCATCTTCCGCCTATCTGTTTACCGTGGATAAAAGGGTTACCGGAAGTCAGTATTCTGCTTTATGTTTTGTATTCTTTTATTTGCGGGCTGCAAAAACTAATTTGAGATCTATGTCGATTGAAATAAACAATCCCGCGATTAAAAAGCTGGCCCTGTCCGTAGCAGGGATACCGCTGCTGAAAAAACTTGAAAAGGCAAGCAGAGATATCACTTTATCCCAGGACCGGGTTCTTAAAGGTATAATCCAGTCCTGTAAAGATACCCTGTTTGGTAAAGAGCACGGTTTTGCATCGATTAAAAGCATCGGGGATTACCGGAAGGCTGTTCCCATAAGGGACTACGAGGGGCACCGGGGGTACATAGACCGGATGAGCCGCGGGGAGGTGGATGTGCTTTTTCCCGGAAAACCGGTATTCTACAATACAACAAGCGGGACAACGGATAAACCGAAACTGATTCCGGTCTCAGACAGATATTTCCGGGAAGCATATAACGGTATCAGTAAACTCTGGTTTTATACATGCCTGAGAGACAATCCTACACTTTTTCATGGTAAAAACCTCTCTTTTGTTGCTCCTGCGGAAGAGGGCAGGACAGAGGACGGTACACCGTTCGGTTCTATCTCCGGAGTGGTTTACAGGAATATTCCCGGAATTTTGAAAGATCTTTATTCCACTCCATATCCGGTAATATGTATCAAAGATTATGAAAAGAAATACTATGCGATGCTGAGATATGCTCTGGCATGCAACATAACCTATATCATCACGGTTAATCCATCCACTGTGCTGCAGATGCACCGGATGGTTCTTCAGGAGGCACAGGGTCTTATAAAGGACATTCATGATGGGACACTGCGCCCGGATGTGGCCTCGGAGGTAGATCCTTCTGATCGTGCGGTGATGCTCGGGAAACTCAAACCCGATCATGACAGGGCAAAATACCTTGAGAAACTTGTCGAACAATACGGGGAGGAACTCAAGCCTGTCCATTACTGGCCTGATCTGGTATGTGTAAACACCTGGAAGCAGGGTAATTGCGCCCTTATTCTGCCCAGACTTCAGGGCTTTTTCCCTGAGAAGACAGTCTTGAGAGAATTTGGATATCAGGCCAGTGAGGCGCGTGCGGGAATGGTGCTTGGGAATGAATGGGACTACTCGGTTCTCCTGGGGCATATCTACCATTTTGAGTTTATCGAGGAGAGCCAGAGGCAGAAGGATGATCCGGAGGTTCTCGGGGCTGATCAACTGGAGATTGGCAAAAGCTACTATATCCTGATTACCAATGGAAGCGGCCTTTACAGGTACGACATAAATGACATCATACGGGTAGAGGGATTCTTCAACCGGTTTCCTCTGTTCCGTTTCATGCAGAAGGGGGAGGGCGTAACAAGCCTTACAGGAGAGAAGCTTTCCGAGGCTCACGTTATACAGGCTGTTGATGCTGCTGCGGTGGCAAGAAACATAAAAGTAGAATTTTACACGATGTTCTGCGATGTACAGAATTACATCTATAAATTGTACGTGGAGTTCCCTGAAGGAACACCGCAGAATCTCAAGAAGTCTTTCATGGAATCGGTTGATGAACATATTAAGTATGTAAACCCGGAGTATTCCGCAAAGAGAGAGTCAAGCCGCCTGAATGCACCGGTACTGGTTGACTTGAAACCCAATTCCTATGAGATGCTCAAGGCAAAGCTGCTTTTTGAGGGCAAGGTCAGAGAGGGACAGTACAAGGTTAATTATCTCAGGAAAGATGCTGAGATGCAGAAAGTCTATGATGATCTGCTGAGTGAAAGTAAATAACTGCTTTCATGACAATGAAGCAGATCTCTGTTATCAGACGTAATCGATAGTAGTTGCTGCCTGAGCCCTGCTGGTTTTTCCTCCGCACCCCTCACATCCATCCCAGCAATAAGTGCAGAGTTTTTCCTTTGGAAGGCCGATAGCTTCAACCATATCAGGCATCTTCTGGTATACCAGAGAGGAGATTCCCATCCTTTTACGGATTATTTCTACCATGGCCTTGAACTCCTGAGTGTCAGGGTCCATGTATTTGTCAAGAGATGTGATCTCTCCTTCCAGTTCTACAATGGCTTTGCGGCATGCAAGGTCCATTTCCGACCTTGATCTGGAGAAGTTAAGGAATTTGCATCCGAAGAGCAGGGGAGGGCAGGCGGGACGCAGGTGTATCTCTTTTGCACCGTAAAGATAGAGCTTCTGGAATGTGTTATAGAGCTGAGTCCCTCTTACTATTGAGTCATCGCAGAAAAGCATCCTCATTCCTGCCGTAAGCTCCTTGATAGGTATAAGCTTCATTCTTGCCACCAGATTTCTCATCTCCTGAATCTGGGGCATAAAGCTGCGTGCCCATGTGGGGGTATATTTGACAAAGGGTCTTCTGTAGGGTAATCCGGCTTCAGCAGCATACCCGTAGGCGTGTGCAACTCCGGAGTCCGGAATACCGGCTACAAAGTCAACATCTACGGAATCATTTCTGGCAAGTGCAGCACCGCTTCTGTGGCGGGAATCCTCAACATTTATTCCCTCGTAAGTGGATGCGGGATACCCGTAATAGATCCAGAGAAAAGTGCAGATCTGCATCTCAGTGCCCGGTTGTTTCCTGATTTCATATCCGTTTTCAGTTATCAGAACTATTTCACCTGGACCCAGTTCATGGACAACTTCGTAACCAAGGTTCGGGAATGAGCAGGTTTCGAGAGCGACACAGTATCCATTACTTCCCTTGCCGACAATAACAGGTGTCCTCCCCAGCCGGTCGCGTGCCGCGTAAATGCCTTTTCTGGTAAGGAGAAGCATTGAGCATGAACCCTCAATTGTTTCCTGGGCAGAGGCGATTCCTGCTTCAAATGACTCTTCATGGTTTATCAGGGTAGCGATAATTTCCGTGGGATTGATCTCATTGCCGCTCATTTCTGAGAAATGGGTGGTTCTGGTGCTGAATGCCTTCCTGGTCAGTTCTCCGGCGTTCTTTACCAGCCCTACAGTGACGATACCGTAAGTACCGAGATGGGAGCCGATGATAAGAGGCTGATCTTCGTAGTCACTTATTACTCCGATCCCGCTATTTCCATGCATTTTGCGAAGATCATCATCGAATTTACTTCTGAATTGAGAGTTGCTTATGTCGTGAATTATTCTTGTGAAACCGTTCTCATTGATTGTTGCCATTCCGCCGCGCCTGGTGCCCAGATGGCAGTGGTAATCGGTTCCGTAGAAAAGATCACTGATACATTCCTGCTTTGATATTACTCCGAAAAAACCGCCCATAAGGAAATCCTGACCTGAAAGATAAGGAACAGACCTGAGTCTTTAAAAAGAGAAGGAAAATACATTCCGAAGAAGTCATTATACGTTTTTGTGCTGAAAAAGTGTGAAGATTTTTTCGGGGAGACCTTTTTTGTGAGTTCGAACTGCCGAAACAGCTCTTTTCCCGACTATGCAGATTGTAATGGTTACTGCCCTTCGGGAAGGAATTTTCTTTTTTGCATTTAATTAGTTTCACAAAAGTGATATAATATAGAATGGGATAAAATACAGGGGTAAATGGATGAGAAAAGAAAGCGGATTTTCACTGCTGGAGATGCTGGTTGCCATCCTGATTCTGGGCATACTGGGGGCTTTTGCCGTAGTCCGCTTCAGCTCTTATATCGCAGAGGATCAGCTTCAGAAGGCCGCCTGGAAAGTAATGGCAGATCTGTCAATGACCCGGTCCATGGCCATGAAAAATGATTGCCAGATACTGGTGACTTTTCCCACAAACAATCAGTACACGATCATTATAGATTCGACTAACAATTCTGTTGCTGATGCGGGTGAGTATCAGCAGGTATTTACATTGGATCCTCCGGTCCGGTTCGGCCTGCCGGAAACATCGCCTGGCAGCGCAGCCTCGGGAGCGGATCTTCCGGCGGCGGGATCATGGCTGGGAGGTAACTGGGCAGATAAAGGTATGATTGTCTCCAAAGATGCGATGGGGAGTATAAATCCGGGAAGTCTTTACCTGAGTTCATCAAAACTGCCGAAAGTGACTTATTGCATAGCGATTTTAAATACCGGCAGCACACAGAATCTTAGAATGTTTAAATGGGATGGATCATCATGGATTGCTCTGTGAGAGATTCCGGTTTTTCACTGATAGAGATTTTTATCTCTATTTTGATAGTAGCGGTCACAGCCATAGTGATTGCTTTCTTTTCAAAGACCAGCTCACTTACGTCAAGCTTCTCCAAGGGGTCTGAAACAGCTTATATGATTGCTGAACTCAAGCTTTCCGATTTGAGCGCTGATCCGGCCCCTGCGAACGGGAACGATACATACACTATTGATGGAAAGGAATACAGGCGTATCTGGAATATAACCGAAACGGGAAATGTGGTCAGAGCAGAGATAACAGTGAAGTGGCAGGCGATAAATGGAGAGAAACAGATAACTCTTTTAGGAGCGGTAAATTGAACAGCAAAGGTGTGACACTTATTGAGGTGATAATTTACGCGGTACTTCTTGTGATAGTATCGATGATTATCGGTTCACAGGTGAAAACCATGCTGAAGAGTTATACCGGGGGACAAAGGGTATCAAGCATTCAGGGTGGTTCCAGGGATGTACTTGCTATGCTTGCAAGAGAGATCAGAAACACCGGGTTCAAGCGTACGCTCACTCCCGGTACATCTGCCGGTACCTGG
>DAOTAZ010000202.1:0-6585 GCA_035382965.1 Chitinispirillaceae bacterium
CTGTTTATGCCACATATCATTCTGCTGCAGAGGCAGTTGTTGAAAATCTCAACTCAGTTCTGATAATATAACTAAAGAATATATTAAATTTATCCTGTGCAGAGGTTAAATTCTCTCATATTTGGAACAGAGAGAGGGCAGGAATCCAGAGCAATTCCTGGAGAGTTCACTTTTTGACTTCTTCCCTGAGGTGCTCTTTCAGATCACCTTTTTTCTTACTCAGCTTTATCACTGAATTCATAAAACGCTTGAGGTTCCCGCCTTCTTTCATGTAAAGATCATGATACATTTTTAAATCGCTTGAATAGGTCATCCGTATAGCAAGATAAGCATTATTGATATTGATTTTACTTAACCTGCTGTAGCTTCCGGTTTTGAAAAACCGGTTGTATTCTGTAGAGACTTTTTCCTTGAAATCCGCTATTATCTCTTCTTTTCTCTTGAGTTTCTCCTCTCTGCTGATTTCGCTCTGATACATCCTTTTTAACTCATTGTAAAGATCTCTCAATAAATTCAGATATGCTTCTCTATCCTGTTCAGCAAGAATCGCACTTCGATAAATGTCAGAATCGATTCCGTATTTCTGCCTGATAAAATTCATGGCACCGGTATTACCCACAAAGGTAGCGAGTTCCTCACTGAACTGCACCTGGTTTTTAACATACACTGTAGCGTGTGTCTGTTCATGAATAATAAGTGAGGCAATTCCAAAGATGGAAAAATCTTTCATGAAGCTGTAAAGCGGGTCTTTGAAAAAGCCAAGAGTGCTGAATCCATCCACTTCATCTATATTGACATCATAGCCTTTCCTTTTCAGCTTTTCAGCCTCTTTTAGAGCATCTTCTTTTTCAAAATAGCCCTTCAGCGGGAAACAGCCGAAAAACGGATAGCACCACTTGTACTGTTTGAAACTGACATCCTCCGCCGCTGAAACAACATCCACCAGGTAGTTTTTGTCGATCTTGACATAAGTAGTGTAGTTTCTGTTTTTTTTCAGCCCTATACTGTCAGTGGCGTATGCCCGTATCTCCTGCACCAGATGCAGAAACTCCTTTGTTGTCTCAGGAGTTTCCGGGTCATTTAAAACCTTATCGATTTTCTGTGCCCTGAAATTATGACGCAGGATATAAGTGCCCTGCTTTATGAGATAACAGCCGTTAAAAAGCAGAAGACTCAGGCAGATAGAAACTATTGATAAAATTCTGGATTTCATCGATGATTAAAAAGATGCCCGGTTGATAAAAAATGGAAACATGTGCAGGAAAATTAACTCCTGCCATTATATACCAGTGTAGTTTTACTGGAATATTTTAAGAGAAGTCCGGCTCCCTGGAGCCGGAGATTACTTTACGATAAAGAAGTTAAACACCTTTTTCGATTTACCAGTACTGGCAACAGCGTGATACGATCCTGAAGGAAATGAGTTCAGGTTTATAAAACCCTCTCCATTGATTACTTTGCTCGAGATGGTTCTTCCTCTTATGTCAACAATTGATACGGAAACTTTTTCCCTTGCGGTTATGGAGATCTTTTTCCCGGCCAGTTTTATCTGTACCGGGGAAACAGAGGCTCTCTGTACAGGTGGCATCACTGCCATAACCGGCCGTTCAATGGCATAGGAGAGAGTTGCTGAGGCCAGAAGATACCAGGCATTGTGGGGGAGCCATTGCTCTATCCATCTCCAGTCATCCGATGTCCCTCCAAAGGGCATAAAAGAGATATCAGTTTCACCTGTGTCGCTGCTTGTGATACCGTTGCATATCCCACCCTTGACATTAGGAAAAGCGTATCCGGGTTTACCGGGGTAGTCCGGATAGTTTGTGTACCCATAGCCATACATCATGCAGATATCAAAAGGATTTTTCCCCAGAATCCAGTCGAGCTGTGATGCTGCCAGATGAGATACATCATTGTTCCCGTATTGGAATGAGGGGTTAAGTGTAATTTCTGCAGATAACAGTGCCGCGCTCATGGATGCTATTCTGGCGTTTTCTCCCTGCCACCAGTAGCCGGTTTCGTTGGTGTGGGGCTGAAAAAAGCTGACCCTCAATTCAACCGGTTTCTGATCGATATCTGTTTCCTGTTCTTCAAGAACGCCTTTAACCTGAAACTCGTAAAGAGAAACACCGGCATACTGAAGAGATCTTTTTGTGGCATGAACTCTTATATGTCTGGCTGAAACCGCAGGGGAAATGGTAAACATATCTGTACCGCCATCACCTGCCGGTTCAGTGATTATGCTGTTCCAGGAAGATCCATCCATGGAGACATCGATTGTGTATTGTGTGCCGTAAGCAGCTTCCCAGATAAGAGTCACCTCTTCGATCTTGTAGATATTTCCAAGGTCTGCAGCCAGCCATTCATCGCAGGTAAGCTCTGGATTATTGTAAAGTGTGCTTCCCCATCGGGTATTGAGACTTCCGTCAACCGCATCTGTTACAGGATGTCCGGCTTCGGTTGAGGAGGCGGTGATTGTTTTCCCGGCTGCGAGATTGCCTCCCTGATTGTTCACTGAACCGGCAGATGTGTCAAATGGAGTCCAGGTCAGGCGCATATACCTGAAAGGATTTGTTTCCAGCGGGTTAAGAGAGAGTTGTCTCTCTTTCCACTGGGAAAGAAGAGTAAAAATTTGTTGCCTGTAAAGATCGTCGACAGAGAGGTAATTCAGAAGAGCGATAATGGGCAGTCCCTCATCAGAGGCATGGTAGAAGGGTCTGCGCTTGTTGTTGTCTGAGAAGAAAAATCCCTGCGGATCGAACCTGCCGATAAGTGTTTCTGCCCTCAGACGGGCATCGGCAAGATACTCCAGGTCAGCAGTTGCCCTGAAAAGCTCAACAGTAGCCATCAATGCGCAGTAGTCATCAATTATGTTTTCCTGCCGGTTATCACAGTATTTGGTGTTCTCTGTTTTAAGATGAGCATACCCTTTGATGGCTCCCTGAAGATATGCTGAAGATGAAAAATCACCTGAAATCCCCATAGCTGCGGCTTTTGCAAGAGCGGCGATTGCCATCCCGCCTCCTTCCCTGAATGCCGACTGGTACTGAGCCAGCTTGTGGCCGCTCTGGAGGTACTCAGGGGTGATGGTTTTATCAAAGTCCCAGGCACAGATCTCCCTTTTCAGACCACCGTTTTCAGCTTCGTCCCAGCCCCACCTGTCAAAGATGATCTGGTAGAAATAGCCCTCACTGTCGAGAATTCTCATAAGGTAATCTGCGCCGTAAGCGGCCTCCTGAAGAATTTTGGCGTTTAACTGTTTGAGGTTTGTTGAATCGAGTTCCCAGGCCCTCAGAAGCGAATAGATGACCATGGGAATCTGCTGAGGGTTCATGTAATTTGCAAATGATAAATGGGAGAGGTATTTACCCTGATCCCCTGTAGCATCGCACCATCCTCCATGCACATCGTAACTGCCTCCCTGCATAAATTTTGGGATGGAGTTGTCCGGAAGATTGCAGCGCATGCCATTAAAGAATGTGACCTGATCAGCGGCTGTTTTTTTGAACAGGAAATTTTTACCAACCTCAAATGTCTCGGATTCCTCATTTCCTGATTTTATGAGAAAAGCGCCTTCTGTGTTCAGGGATGAGAAGTCGCACACTGCAAAGTACCGTCCCTTCCATCCGCTTACCTCCAGAGCAGAAGATGTGGAACCTGTGTATACTACAGTACCTGTGCTTGTCTCGACTGTGAAAGAAGAAGGGAAGGTGGGTGAGGAGCTTTCGAGGATAGCGGTTTTAGGGCCGTTAAGCTCGTATCCCAACTGGTTAATATGTATGGCTGCAGAAAGAGGAAGAGAGAGGAGGAGTAGAAGGAAGATGTTTCTTGATTTTCTCACGATAAACCCCGTTAAAATGATAAAATGTCGTATTATGTAAATCTTTTTATGTTTTGTGATCAAAAAAGGGTGAAAGGCTCATTTTTTCCTTCCTTCTGCCATATTTAAGGCACTTTAATTGCAGTAACTTAAGAAACGGAGGGAGTTAGAGATGAAAAAGATAACTTTACTGCTTTTATTGATCGTTTCTGTTGCTTTTTCTCAGGATAGCATTCCATTTCTGGAAGCAGGTGTAATTCTTGGTGAACCCAGCGGGCTAAGTGCCAAATACTGGTTTAACGCAAACAACGCTGTAAGCGCGGCAGCCGGATTTTCTTTCACAGATCTCACAGTGGATATTTCTGTGGACTACCACTATCATTACTTCTGGCCTAATATCGATCAGGGGCAGCTTCCTGTGTTTTTCGGGCTGGGTGCCACTCTGCAGATTGCCGATGTCTCATTTATAGGAGCAAGGATTCCCGTTGGAGTAGAATACCTTTTTGAAGGACCATCACTCAGTGCCTTTGTAGAGATTGTTCCTGAACTTTCTATTTTCCCGGAGACACGATGGACCATGGCAGGAGGAATCGGTCTGCGTTTTGTCTTCTACAACCGACCTTTTTAAGATGAAGAATTGTTGTGCTCACTGAACGAAGCTGAAGTGAGCCTGGTGAGAAAAATCAACATCTTACTACTCTGATATTCCAATAGCCAAACGAGTTTGGCAGCAAAAATAACCCACTCACTATAACAATTAATAGACTTTCCATCTCTTTTTAATCTCTGTGCCATTCTATCTTCTGATTCCCGATTTATATTGATCGCCAGACCAGTATTTTCAGGTAAATCATTCTCTTAATGAGGAGAATCAAAGTTGGAACCGGTGTCTGTTGCCATACGATTGAATACCATCGGGTTTCTTCAAAACCAGGAGAAAAGAGCGTCGATTGCCACCCCATGTACAGATTTTGCCCTGATCAGTTCAGAGAGTAGAAAAGAGGTTTTCAGAGGTAAGGTCTCATCACCACGGCTGAATCATGATACCGGAGAGGAGATATACTGTGCAGATTTTTCCGAAGTTACTACACCCGGCGGGTATTATCTATATGCAGATGGCGTGGGCAGATCGGCACCCTTCAAAATCGGAGACGACATCTACAGGGAACCTTATCGCCTCGCCATGCAGGCGATGTATCTTTGGCGCTGCGGCACATCTGTTTCGGTTCTTCATAATGGTGTCAGATTCAGCCACGATGCCTGCCATCTGGATGATGCACTGCTTGATTATTGCGGCAGGCCCGGTTTAAAAGAAAATGCTGTGGGTGGATGGCATGATGCCGGAGATTACAACAAGTATGTTGTAAATGCGGGGATTACACTGGGGCTTTTGATAAAAGCCTGGGAGCATTTCCGCCTTAAAATAGAGCATATCGATCATCTGCCTGATTCCGACAGAAGTCTTCCGCCGTTTCTTCAGGAAATCAAATGGGAGCTGGGCTGGCTCTTCACGATGCAGTTCGGAGATGGATCTGTTTCTCATAAGGTAAGTGCTGTAAGGTTTTGTCCGTTTATAATGCCGGAAAGGGAGAATGCCCGGAGATACTTTACGGGGTGGGGAAGTACCGCTACTGCGGATTTTACTGCAATAATGGCTGCTGCATCGAGAATTTTCAAACCTTTTGATGCTGCCTATTCACGGAAGTGCCTTGATGCGGCTGAAAGAAGTTATGGTTTTCTTCAGGAGAATCCTGAGGAGCACCAGCCGGACCTTGCAGGTTTTTTTACGGGAGGATACTTAACTTCCGATACCGATGCCAGGCTGTGGGCTGCTTCTGAGCTGTGGGAGACAACAGGAGAGAGTATCTACCTGGCTGATTTTCAGAGACGCGCTGCAGAGATGAATCCCAAAATTGACTATGATTTTAACTGGAAGAATGTAGGAAATCTGGCCATGGACACCTTTCTTTTCTCAAAAAGAGGGGGTAAAGACCGGGGACTTGAAAAGGAGACTGAATCCTCTTTTATTTCCGTTGCGGACCGGATGGTTGACGTCAGGAATGAGCATGGGTATGGGCGGCCTCTTGGAGACAGCTATTGCTGGGGAGGCAACAGTAATCTACTCAATCAGGTTCTGGTGTTAAATGCCGCATACAGACTCACTAACGATGAGAAATATGTAAACACATCCCTTGACGCTCTGGGATTTGTCTTCGGAAGGAACTTTTTCTGCCGCTCATTTGTTACATCGCTTGGATTCAACCCACCGATGCATCCGCATGACCGGCGCAGTGGAGCCGATGGGGTAGTGGAACCCTGGCCCGGATACCTGGTAGGGGGACCCGCTAATAGCGCCCTTGATTATGAGGATGTTGAGGCAAACTGCCGTGTAAATGAGATAGCTATCAATTGGAATGCGGCTCTTATATATGCGCTTGCCGCTTTTGTGTGAAATTCTGTCAGGGGACGGAATCGGTTATTTCGCTGCCGAAATCGCACATCCTATCGCACCTGCTATCTGGGAATAGGGCGAGTGAAGGATTTCGGTCTGCAGGCATTGACTGAGGAGTTCAACAAGCGCGGCGTTTTTTGCTCCTCCTCCGGTAACAGCGGTGGGGCCGGTTGCCTCTACCCGTCTGTACATCGGTTTTATGCGATTGACAACACTCCAATGAAGAGCACGTGAGATATCCTCTGGTGAACATCCGCGGTTTATCAATCCAATAATCTCAGATTCGGCAAAAACTGTACACAGAGAACTTATCTTT
>DAOTAZ010000203.1:0-6568 GCA_035382965.1 Chitinispirillaceae bacterium
AGGAAAAACATAGTCCGTCCCCAAAAAAGAGGAAAAAAGCAGTCTGTCCCCAACCACTAAAGCAGATTTGCTGCCAGCTCAGAAAGCTTTGATCTCTCTCCTTTTGAGAAATAAATATGTGCCGCTATATCCTGAGCCTTGAATCGCTCCACCACATAAGTAAGCCCGTTACTTGACGAGTCGATATATGGATTGTCTATCTGATACGGATCCCCGGTAATCACGATTTTAGTCCCGTCCCCAACCCTGGTGATAATGGTTTTAATCTCATGAGGGGTAAGGTTCTGCGCCTCATCAATAATAAGATACTGATTGTGTATAGAGCGTCCCCTTATATATGTCAATGGCTCAATTATCAGGATTCCCATGTCAACCAGTTCCCTGAAACCTCTAATATGCCTGGAGGAACGGCTGTCATTACGCATAATCAGTTCCACATTATCTACTATCGGATACATCCATGGAGTCAGTTTTTCCTCGACTGTACCGGGAAGAAATCCGATATCTTTACCCATAGGAAGAGTCGGACGCGATACCAGTATCCTGCTGTACACATTCTCATCAACGGTTTTGTAAAGACTGGCGGCTACAGCAAGAAGAGTTTTACCTGTACCGGCTTTACCAACAAGGGTCACTAACTGTATGGAATCATCCATCAAAGCATCCATGGCAAATATCTGTTCCCTGTTCCTGGGACTGATTCGCCATATCCCCTGGCGTTCCTCTGTGGTTATCTTTACAATTGCGTTTCTGGCAGCGTCAAATTTCCCCAGGGCAAATGAGGAGCTGTCTTCACGGGAAATAAGCGTTAAATACTGATGAGGGTATAGTTTTTCTGAAGAACTAAGCACACCGCTTTCTCTGAACTTCAGAAGAGAATCATGATCAATAACCAGTTCACGGTGACCGCTGTAAAGTTCCTCAATATCCACTTTGTCAGATTCATAATCCTCTACATCAAGACCAAGGGCATCGGCTTTGATCCGCAGATTTATATCTTTGCTGACAAATATGGTGTCGATATCAGATGAATGCTCCTTAACATCCAGTGCAATAGCCAATATCATATTATCGCGATTTCTGTCCCGTAGTTCATCAGGAAGCCTCATCAGGGTTGACCCGGTACTGATCTTCACATACAGCGTCCCTCCGTTCTCAAGTCTTATCCCCGATGTTACAGAGGCTTTTTTGCGAAGTTCATCAAGGTACCTTGATGCCTGGCGTGCATTGCGACCAATCTCGCTGATATCTTTCTTGAAGTGATCAATAGCTTCAAGAACCGGAATAGGAATGATGACATTATTCATCCCGAACTTAAACAGTGCCTGAGCATCATAAAGCAGAACAGTGGTGTCAAGAATGTAGTTTTTCATTTTTTCTGCGTCGCCGTTAAAGTATTAGAAAAACAGGTCTCTATAAAAGTAAGTTTAGCCGTTTAACTAAATGAATACGAAGAAAGGCATCGGGTATTTATTGCATTCACAGGGACAGCAAATTCTCATTCCATTCTATTCCCGATCCAATCTTCTCGGTAGAAATTCAGATATCTGCTGTATCAGGAAAATTTGGGGTTAAGAATTCCATAGATTCACTGAAAATACCTAAAAGGTAAAAAAACTGTCTGTCCTAAAAAAGCAAAAACATAGTCTGTCCCCTGAAAACCCGAAAACCGGGACAATAATCCCCACTTCATTCCCCCACCGAATTCAGCCCTCCGCTCAGTAGAATCTTTCGTGTATCCACTTCTATCAGGATAATTTGCGGAGGCTAAGAAATCCATTGCAGATACTTAAAGACAAAAAAACAGTCCGTCCCCCCAAAAGGCAAAAACATAGTCTGTCCCCAACCCCAAGCCCCCCTTAAAACAAACCTCCCCCCACCGCCCCTGCATCTATCAGCATCTGGTAAATACCACTCTCACGATATCGACTCGCATAGTCAAGCGCCGTCCGGCCATGAATATTCACCGCATTAACATCCGCCCCTGAATCAATCAATAATCTCACCGCACGAGAATAACCGTTTGCACAAACATACATAAGTGCTGTCCCCAGTACCTGGTTCTGTGCATTAAGATCTGCTCCATAAAGAATCAACTCCTCCATCACATGCACATGTCCCTTCGATGCCGCCACTATAAGGGGTGTACTCCCATAATGATTCTTCATGTTTACATCCACAGATGCCCGCATTAGTAGGTCTCTCACTTTTTCAACATCACCGTTTCTTGCAGCAGTTAACAAAGGAGTATAACCATCCGGTCCCTTCTCCAACAGCAACTTCTCTATCTTCTGAAAGCCACCCCTCATGGCTATCATCAGAGGAGTCCTGTTGTTCTGGTCCTTAAGATTTACATCTGCTCCTGCTTCCAGAAGTATTTCCACAATTTCGATACGGTTTCGCAAAACCGCAGTAATCAAAGGAGTAACACCTTTGCTGTCCGCAGCATTCTTATCTGCCCCGAATGCAAGCAGAAGCCTTACAAGTTCCGGAACTCCGGATTCAACTGCCATTATCAAAGCGGTCTTCTGGTTTGCATCACGGGCATTGCTGTCTGAACCGGCCTGAAGCAGCAGTCTGGTAAGGACAACAGACTTTCTCGATACAGCATGCATCAGAGGTGTACGCCAGTTTTTGTCAGCTACATAGGGATCAGCTCCATAGTAAAGCAGCAGCGAGATCATTGCAGAATCCGACTTCTGTATTGCAAGTTGCAAAGGAGTCTCTCCATTGCTGTCCGGAAGGTTTACTGAAGCGCCATGCTCAAGTAAAATCTCTGCAAGTGCCGGTTTATTGTTAATTACAGAGTAAAAAAGCGCACTCTTTCCTGACCTGTCCTGAAAATCAACCGATGCCCTGAAATTCAGCAGGACTTTCATCAGATCAGTGCATCCAATACTGGCCGATGCAATAAGCAGAGTTGTCCCGTTTGAATCCGGAATATCCGGATCCACACCGCAGGAAAGTGCTTTGTAAAGTATGGAACTGTTACATGACCACACTGCTCTGTAAATGTTGTCCGGTGAAACCAGAGCATCAGAGCATATTGTGGTATCAGATGAGGAATAGGAAAGACTGCAAAATGCAACAGCAACAAATAGTAACAGGCCTGATTTTTTCATACTTACCATCCTGAAAAAGTATCAGGTCGCCGTAGCCTCATTCACTGACTGAAAAAGTGTCCGGGAATGCTTCTCAAGCTGTTCAAACCCGGTTATAACAACTCTCCCATTGTCAATTTTAAGTACACCTTTTTTCCGAAGGCGTTCAATGGCTTCCGATACATCCGAAAGCGGTATATTAAGTAAATCCTTTATTTCGTTTTCAAGCATCTTCTGGTTTATACTTACTTCCTCATCTCCGCTGTAAGTTCCTGATGAATGGCAGATTAGTAAAACCATAGTTGCCACATGGTTCAGACGATCGCCATCTATTGACCTGCAGATCTTAGTCCCAACCTCCCGGAGACGCTGTACAAGAATGTAGGCAACTTTCCTGAAATACTCTGGAACTCTGGCAAGAATAGACTGGAAATCGGTTGCGGGAATTACAATGGCTTCGGTCTGCTCTATCGCGATTCCGGAAGTGCTTCTGGTACCTCCATATATGGGAGCGATAGTACCAATAGCCGCTCCCGGACCGGCAGTACCCAACTCGATCCTGGTGCTACCTTCAGTTTTGTAAATCAGAACAGATCCGCTTTTTATTATGAATAAATCTCTGGAGGACTCATTCTGCTTATAAATGTGCTGTCCCCTGGCAAACTGGACAGTTGTCCACCTCTCCCCGGCATTTTGCACCGCAGCCATTTACAAATTACCTAGTTTGCCGGAGTACTTTTGCCCGATACAATCCAGGCATCATTGTACCCGATCTTTTTCAGTTTTCTCAGATTGCTCTCAGCTTCTGTTTTCTGAATAAAGTCACCGGCAAACAACTTGTAATAAGGAGCTTCGTAGGCAATAAAAACAGGAAGATTTGTTTTTTCCTCCGCCACTTTTTTCTGCTCCCGCAGAGCTTCAATCTGGCTTGAGGCAAACAGTTGTATCCTGTACTTAATTGTTGCGGAACTCTGGTCCTGGGGAGCCTGACTAATGGTACTTTTAAAATCAGTACCTGCAAGCCTTATCTCCTTACCCCGATTCAGTGTATCAAGAAAAGTTAACTGAACGTCTTTTTTGGGTTCGGTCCTTACCGGGCTTTTTTGTTCACTTTCTGTGCCGGCTGGTTTTTCCTGAGTCCGTGCTTTACGTGAAATGAAATAAGGTGTACAGTTCAGACAGAATGCAATCAACGATATTACAATTACTCTCTTTCTCATTTTTAAGAAACTCCGACCCTTATCCTGATTGCCCTGTTCATTCCGGTAGAGTATTTTTTTTCAATATACATTCAAAACCTAAGTCTAATAATAAATCGCTCAACAGAAGGAGTCAAGCATTCTCGATCGATTCCGCAGGTATGAACAGATAAATAAAAAAGAGTCCTTCAGTTACTCCAGAAATCGTTTAGGGAGAGGTTATCTCCTGAAAATCGGCTTTCTTATCTGCGTTACAGCAATTCTAACCTGGTATTCACGCCAGGAATCTAATAACCCTTTCAAACAAAGAAGCAGCATAGAAATATTAAGCAGCACCGATGAACTTGTTTTTGCCTATAAAAGGCAGCTTCAATCAGAAAAGAAGCTGACAATTGTAGCACCTTTTAACCTGTTGAATCCCCTGGATCTTATTGCGAATTCTGATTTCTGGAATCTTATATCGGGTACTCAGCCAGTGAACCCGTCATGCTGCAGTTCTCCACCGCAAGAGTGGAACGTGCTAGACACCACCGCCGACGGAGCCGACATTGCCGTACCTGCCGGGTGGCCGATACCCATTGCAGCTTCCCAGGTACGCGTGGAAGACTGCTCAATTGAGTATACCAAACCGTTCTCAGATGAACGATCGTGTATAATGGCAAAATTCGGGGTGATGATGTGCCTGGTATTTGATGGTTCATCGTTTGACTGCTCCAGTTCAGAAATCACCTCTCTCAGGGAGAAATCTGAACTGCTTATTATTTACAATACAGATGCAGAAAAGGCTTCACGGTTCCGTAGCTGCTTCCGACCCCGCTACATGCTAATATCTGGAAATTGCGAAGGAATTGACAAAAAATTTGGAAATGTAATCTGTACTGAAAATAAGAGTTTGAAGACATCTTTCCGCGTTACACCTCGAAATACCATTAAACTTCAATCCAAAGCAGATAAAAGAAGATGATTATGTTCCCGGCACAGGAAGTGGTAGTAAACGGGTCATTTCTGTTGATCAACCCTGGCGTTAAAAGTATAATTACATTAATTCTGACCTGACCAAACGACCTTTCTATGGCAAAAAAACTTGGAGAATTACTGGTTGAAGGCGGAGCGATTACAAAAGCTCAGTTGCTCAACGCGCTCAAATATCAGACTGCAAATGGTGGAATGCTGGGTGAAGCACTTATTGCCACAGGTGTGATCCCTGATGAAAACCTTATTATCCATTTCCTGGAAAAACAGTTAAGTTCAGGCAAAGTCAGCCTTAAGCAACTGGAATTTGATCCCGGCTGCATTGAACTGATCCCCTATGACATGGCGCAGAGATATAACGTAATTGCGATTAACAGAATAAACCGTACTCTGACAGTCGCCCTGAGTGATCCTAAAAACATGTTTATGCTCGACGCTGTCAAGTTTCTGACCGGGTATAACATAAAACCGGTACTTGCCCCTGCCAAAGAGATCCAGGAAGCTATCAATTTTCATTACCATTCAGAGCAGGAAGTCAGCACAATCCTGAATGATATCAAGAATGAAAATTTTGAGATACTCTCGGAAGAGAAAAACGATGAACCGGAAGACATAACAAATGAAGTCACTGAAGCACCGGTAGTTAAGCTTGTAAACCATCTCATACTGGAAGCAGTCCGGAAAAGCGTCAGTGACATACATATAGAAACTTACAGTAATATCCTTCGGGTACGCTACCGTATTGACGGCAAGTTGATAGAAATGACTCCTCTTCCCTACCGGCTTCGTTCTGCCGTGATCTCCAGAATAAAAATAATGGCAGATCTTAACATTTCAGAACGAAGACTGCCTCAGGATGGAAGGATAAAGATAAAAACAGGCCTCAAAACCATAGATATCCGCGTAAGTACCACT
Organism: Chitinispirillaceae bacterium; assembly: GCA_035382965.1. Taxonomy (GTDB): domain Bacteria; phylum Fibrobacterota; class Chitinivibrionia; order Chitinivibrionales; family Chitinispirillaceae; genus JAAYIG01. The sequence goes on from DAOTAZ010000203.1 coordinate 6,188, forward strand.
CCGACTATATTCGGGGAAAAAGTGGTGATGCGTATTCTGGACGCCTCAAACCTTATGCTCGATATGGAAAAGTTCGGGATCCCCCCGGCAGGGCTGAGTCATTTGAGGGAAGCTCTGGCCGCACCTTACGGGATGATCCTTGTCACAGGACCAACCGGAAGCGGAAAAACAACTACTCTCTACTCGGCACTCAGCAATCTGAACAAGCCGGATGTAAACATTATGACTGCTGAGGATCCGGTTGAATACAATATAGAAGGTATTAACCAGGTGAATGTCAATCAGAACATTGGGCTTACATTCGCCGCTGCCCTGAGATCTTTTCTGAGACAGGACCCTGATATAATTATGGTTGGTGAAATCCGGGACCTGGAAACTGCT
>DAOTAZ010000204.1:0-6565 GCA_035382965.1 Chitinispirillaceae bacterium
ATTAAAATACTCATCGGGGTTGATCCCGTTAAGTTTACATGCCGTAACAAGGGAGTATATTATTGCCATTCTCTTTGCCCCCTCAGGTGAACCGGCAAAAAGCCAGTTCTTTCTACCCAATGCAACCGGGCGGATACTGTTCTCCACAAGATTGTTGTCCAGCGGCAATCTGCCATCATCAAGAAATCGTGTCAGTTGTTCCCAGTGCTTAAGCGTATAGCCGATGGCTGAAGAAACTTTATTTCCCGGCAGAATGATCTTCCCAGGATTACTGAGCAGTAAATGGATTTTGGAAAGAATAGCATAGCTCTTATCATTTCGCAATGCCTTGCGTTGCCCATAATCCAGGTTCAGACTATCAGCTTCTCTTTCAACTTCGTAGAGTTCTTTTATGAGTGATAGCACTTTCGATATAAGATCGGGTTCCAGATCCTTTACCTCAAAAAACTTTCTCCTGGCATGTGCCCAGCACATCAGGTGCTTCAAATCGTTTTCTTTAATTACCTGACCATAACCGGCATAGCCATCTGAAAGAAGGTATCTTTTAGTAAATCCGCTCAGGAAATCACTGGGACCCATGAACCGCGCTTTTTGTTTATAAAGCAACCGTTGACTGTTTGTCAAAACGGAATAATATCACCAGCTAACCTGTTTTAATAAACAGGCTGTCTGTTATTCCGGTTGTGTAAAAGGAACCCCGGCGCGGTCACAGGAATAGAAGACATTGTATTCCGGGTCGACCTTGAGGCCTTTCCTTTCTACCCAGTTGGCCGCTGCGCAGGAAGGACGGCAGCAGTCCTCCATAGTAGTTGTCTCGTACATTTTGCCATTGGAGCCCTTCTTCCAGAAGGAAGGGTCGTTTGCGGCCTGCTCAGGGGTGATCAGCCCATCCACCTTGGGAAGTCCCTGATTCTGCAGCCTGCAGCCGGTAACACGGGTGAGACCTTCGGGGCATTCAACCTTACGCACGTAAACTGACCAGTTTGCATGATGCAGAGATTCGACCTGATTAGCCTTGATACAGGAGTTTCTCGCGTATTCGGTAATATACGGGTCGGCATGGGTAATCTCGTTACATGTTTCCCTTACTTTATCCTGACACGCTTCTGACCCCAGGCTCGCTTCGGTGACCCATTGATACTGGTTTTTGCACTCGCTCCAGTGGGTGATCGGTTTCACACCGCCGGAGTAACCACCCTCCTCGGGATAGGATTCATAGAGATATTGCCCGGAGGTGGAGGTCGCTGGAAGCCCCGGGCCGCATCCGTTGTGAGCACCGAAACCGCCGCCGCCCATGTAAATGTCAAATGTGTTTTGCGTAGCCGCGGTATTGAAACTCTGAGCGATAATCGGTTTGGGGATGGGCACAGCGGATGCCGGATTGCTGACATCGTCGGGATTTTTTTGAACCTGCCGATCGTTATCGGGGCTGGGCCAGGCGTAGATAATCTGGTAGCACTGACAGCAGGTACTCTCATCATTTCCATCAATGAATCCTTTGTCCACATCGTGGCCCACAACGGCATAGAGATACTCTTCGTTGCCGTCATCGATCGCGGCCTGAATCATCTCCGGGCTGTGAAGCATGAATCTCGGACAGATAAACGCGACATCGGCACCTGGCTTCGACGTCTCATTCTCAAGACAAGCATTGATAGTGTAGCAGACACCGCCGCATGCAGAGTTGGCATTACCCGGGATACAGTCTGGGACATAGTCCCAGGCGTGACAATAACTCGGTGGCGGCAGACGATAAGAGACTCCTTCCTTTTTCAGAACGATATGATGAGGTCCGGATGAATAGGATTCGATGGCTAAAGCAGCATCCTGATAACCGCCTTTTGTGACTTTGATGGTGTCGATCACGTCACTTGTCCTGGCAAGGGGCAGGAGAGTTTTATTATCCTCCTTAGAGACTACCGGCCCGATACGACCGGCCATACCTGCCATAACCGGCAATTTAAAAAATGTCACAGTGCCACCGATTTCGGTCTTTATCAAAGCTATTTTTGGCGCCAGAGACTGCTTTATCGGGTTTATGGTATGATGTCCGGACGGGAGCATTTTGTCAACCACACGATCAATGAGGGTTCCGTCAAGCTGGTAAAGGCTGACCTTCACATGAAGCCGGGGTTTGTGAATAGTAACTTCCAACAATCCTTTCCTGAAAGCAGCCGAAAAAGAACTGTTTATAACCCGGTGCATTCTAATGGATGATGACATATCAAATTGCCAGTTCCCATCGGCATCAGTAGTCGTGGTTTTATCGGCTATGACCAGTTGCACTGTCGCCCCCTCGATACCTGCCCCGGTCTGGTCTTTAACCGTACCTGAAAGGATCTGAGAGGAAATTGGCTGGTTGAACAGGAAAATTACAATTAAAAAAAGGCAGCTAAAACGCGACTTCATTTGCATTTGGCACCTCGAAAAGTGTGTAACAGCCGAAGCTTGTTTTTATTTTAATAATCATATCCACATTTTAAAACTAAATTATAACCAGGATAGTAACACTATTCAATATAACCTGATTCTATGAGAATAGTAGTTTAATCGTTAAAGTATCGGATTACCGTATCAAACCACATATTCCAATTCAGTTGGAGAAAACTTCCGCTAAGATTTAGGAAACATTGTCGATATTTGCAACCTTTGCAACTCCAGTATGATTCCTGCATTGAGAAGAAAATCCATCCCCAATATTCCATTTATCTCAAATCCATAATCTATTGCGCCAATCTCAACAGTAAAATCAGAAAGGATAGTTTCATCAATACTCAGATTTTGAAGTTTTCGTTTAAACACAACTTCTGTGCCGCCAATGCCTCTAATTGTCTGCAACGAATCATTTGGCTCCGGATTAATACCGATTTTTGACAGTTCATCAATGGCTCGGATATCCTTTCCTGATTTCATTCCACCTCATAATACCTCCAGATTATTGGAGTAATATACGCATCAAGAGCCAGGAAAACAACATGTTTAAATCCTGTCTTCATATGAGCAATTCAACTGATGACTCAAAAAAATTCACTAAAACATCTCAGCAATTCTTGCAGATTCTTTTTGCATAAGAGCATGGTAATTATGAAACATTTTCGTGATAATGACACCTGATAGAACTTCTGCTCCGGAATCGGCTGCCATTTTACTCATGAATGCGATTGTCTGCTTTCCACCCATAAACGCAAATGGGAAGCCCATGGTAATAAATGGCAGGAATTTCTTGCCGCTGATCCCGCTTATCTTTTTCAGGCAGGTAATTATCACAGGTGTTGCCCTGAATCCCCATACCGGGCCGCCCATGAGCACAGCATCATATTTACTGCAATCTGGAACATTGGATATTTTTGCATCTTCGGTACGGAGTTTAGGAGAACCCTCAACCTGAAGCTCGATAATATCCACTGTATGCTGCCGGTCGCGAAGATTCTTTGCGATAAGCTCTGCGAAGGTGCGTGTTGTGCCGGTTTGGGTATGGATAACTATTGCGATGTTCATTGTTTTCTCCGTTTCTTTATTGTTAATAGGTAGTTTTCATTGTGCTTTTGCCGAAGCAAGTGCTCTTTCACAAGCGATAAGGATACATTTGCTGCTCCCGGTTGCCCCGGTTGTTGCATCAACCTGCAGTGATTGGGCTTTCAATACGCGGTCGATCACCTGCCGCCCCTCATAACCCTTGCCACAATCCTGGCTGTTAATTCTGATTTCGGTGATCTGATGATCATTGACTACTGCATCGAGGTCGACCCCTACCAGAAAATGGCTGCATTTTCCATTATAGGCACCATCGGGAATTGCCTGCACGTCGATATCTTTCAGGTTATATTCCGTAAGGAACTTTTCCATTTGTTTGTATTTGCCGTAAAAAACAAATCCTCCTGCTGTTCCAGCGACTGCAATGCAGACAAGGACAATTACCCATTTTTTCACAGGATCCTCCTTTGGAAAGTTTATTTGAGAAGATAAATAAAAGCAATGGAGTCATAAAATGCCGCCTCCATGGAGGGAAACCCAGGAATCGGGTTATAAAGTATGTGACATTGGAATTTGACTTCTCCCAGCCCGATTCATCGGGCTTTCTTTGAATGGCTGTGGCATTTATGCCACTGTCCCAATGCATCGAAGATGCATATTAAATCCCCAAATGAATCGTAATCCTAAAAGGATAACAGTTACAGGGAGGTGATTAACTATGAATCTCAATTCACTTCAGGAGCTCTTCATTGATAAGCTCCAGGACATCTATACCGCTGAGAGGAAGACAGAGGATCTGCTTCCCAGATTTGCGGAAAAATGCAGTTCCGATGAGGTAAGGAAAGCGTTCTCAGAGCATCTTGAACAATCCAGAAATCAGGTGACAAGACTGGAACAGGTGTTTTCGAAACTGGACATGAAACCCCAGATAAGAGAGAACCCGGTTATTGATTCTCTTATCGAGGAATCAAGAGAGTATCTTGACTCCGAAGGTGACGCAAAAGTCAAGGATGCTGCGCTGATAGCGGCCGAACAGGAGATAGAGCACTACGAAATCAGTGCTTACGGCACAGCACGCTCCTTTGCGCGGGCACTGGGAATGGATGATGTTGCGGGGATACTCCAGGAAACCTTGAACGAGGAGGAATTCACCGACTCAAGGCTCTCAAAGATCGCTGAAAAAGGAGACGGCGGACCTGCAATCAACCAGGAGGCTGCACATAGGTAGCATCTATGTCGGCGGTATAAATGCCGCCTCCATGGAGGAAAACCCCGGTAAACCGGGGAAATAAGAATGCGACGTTTGAGTCGCTTTCTTCTAGCCCGATTTATCGGGCTTGTCTTCAATGGCTGTGGCATTTATGCCACAGCTACACATACAATTAATTTTCCCCCAAAACATCACGGAACAACCGCTTAAACTCATTTTTAGGCAGTGCCCCGGTACTCATCTGCGGTCTTCCCTCAACCGGTACAAAAAGAAGGCTGGGTATACTGGTCACCCCAAACGCTGCTGCCAATTGAGGCTCAGATTCGGTATTGACCTTATAGATGTTGATCCGCCCCTTGTACTCTTCTGCCAGTTGTTCCAGTATAGGCGACACCATCCTGCAGGGACCGCACCAGTCAGCATAGAAATCGATAACCGAGGGAATATCACCCTTGTACTTCCACTCAGCACTCCCAGACCCGTCAAGACCACAGTCACAGATCTTCTCTCTGAAACTCTCCATTGTAAGATGCTCCATAAACCTTCTCCTTCATTAAGTTTGGTTAATTCACCAATCTTTATTTAGGTTAATTTCTCATTGCCATTATCTGCAAGGGGTATGCCATGATTTATATTTTTAGGAAGAAATAAAAATGAAGATGAATATTGAAGGAAAAAGGCAGAAAACAGAAAAATGGGTACTTAGGTTCGAGCTGCAGGGTTACAGTTTATGTGTTAACTTATAGTTAACTTGGTTAATTATAGTTAATGGTTAATGTTAAGGGATGAAATTATGTTGGATGAAAAGAGTATTCTTGAGCGTATCCCTGGCGGGGTAGTTGTTCTTGATCATGAAAAGAAGATTCTCTTTGTTAATACCTGGATTCTTGATCTCACCGGCTTCTCTTTATCCGAGATTTCAGGTAAAGAGGTATCATTCCTTTTTCCTGGTCTGATAACTGAGGATACCGGGTCTGGTCTCAGGCAGGTTACCATCAAGGATAAAGACGGAAACCACAGGTACCTCTACGCGGCAATCAGAACTTATGTGTCCGAAAATGGCCGGAGTTTGTTCTATCTGAGCCTGTTGAACAGCCCTTTACTGGTCAGTATCTCAGGGCTCGATAAAAGCGGGCTGCAGTTGCCGGAGTCTCGTTTTTCCATAGTGGGAAGAAGTACCCGGATGCAGGAGGTGTACAGTTTTATCGAGATGGCTGCTGCCACTGATGCAAATGTGGTAATCCAGGGAGAGAGCGGCACTGGGAAAGAACTTGTCGCCTCTGCGATCCATGATGCCTCATTCAGAGCCGGGAAAAAGTTTGTACGGGTCAACTGCGCCGCTCTTTCAGAGACACTTCTGGAAAGCGAACTGTTCGGGCATGTCAAAGGTGCCTTTACTGGTGCATACAGGGACCGTGCCGGCAAGTTCGAATTTGCAGACGGAGGAACCATTCTCCTTGATGAAATTGGAGAGATCTCACCCTTGATGCAGGCAAAACTGCTTCGTGTTCTTCAGGAAAGGGTAGTGGTCAGAGTAGGGGATAACCGGGAGATTCCGGTAGATGTGAGAGTAATAGTCTCAACCAACAGGAATCTGCGCCAGCTTGTATCAAAGGGTAAATTCAGAGAGGATCTTTTTTACCGTCTGAATGTCTTTCCAATCCATGTCCCGCCACTTCGGGAACGCGGTACTGATATCCCTCTTCTCATAGAATATTTCATCAGGAAATTCAGTATCAGTACCGGGAAACGGATAAGATCATGCTCACCAGATGCGATGCGTTTCATGATGGAGTATTGCTGGCCGGGTAATGTGAGAGAGCTTCAGAATGCCATAGAGCACGCGTTTGTTGTTTGTCAAAAGGAGGAGATCGGGGTTCC
>DAOTAZ010000205.1:0-6538 GCA_035382965.1 Chitinispirillaceae bacterium
CTGTGTCTCCCTCGAAACTGATCGCTTTTTTCGGATCGAAAAGCATGTTTTTGGTGATATCGATTTTAAGAAGGGTGTATTTGATCGCCGAGAGGGCAATTTTAAGGCTCCTGTCCTCCATCTCCTCCTCTGTGAGCTGATATCGCTCCTTCAGTTCCTCTACAGCCAGATTTTTTGTTTCCTTAATCAGATCGTCTGCGTCAACAACCGTTCCCTCGCGCGATTTCATCCTCCCCTCAGGAAGTTCTACCATTCCGTATGATAGGTGTTTTATTTTCTCCGCTACAGGGTACCCCAGTTTACGGAAAATAGCGGTAAGTACAGCAAAATGGTATTCCTGCTCATTGCCCACAACATATATTGACTTGTCATAATGGTATTCCTGGTCTTTTAAGAGAGCCAGGTAAAGGTCCTGTACGATATATACCGATGTCCCGTCAGGTCTCAGCAGCACTTTATCACCGAGTTTATAATCATCGAGGTTTACCGTTATAGCCCCGTCCTGTCTTTTGGTGAAAATTCCCCTCTCCAGACCCTCGATCACTATCTCTTTACCTGATTTGTAAATCAGGCTCTCATAGTATTCTTTGTCAAAAGAGATCCCGAAAAGCCTGTATGTTTCCCTGAAACCGCTCAGTGCCCACTCGTTCATCTTTTTCCAGAGTTCCACAGTTTCCGGGTCGCCGGCTTCCCACTTCTGAAGCATCGATTGGGCTCTCTGGTTCCACGATTCATCCTCGGCAGCTTTTTTACTGAAGAGAACGTAATAATCACCCACAAAATGATCGGATTTCTTACCTGCCTCCCCGGGTATTTTTCCTTCACCAAGTTCCTTGTAGGCAAGCATCGATTTACAGATATGGACTCCCCGGTCGTTATTGATTGATGTCCTTGTCACATGGTTGCCGCTGAATGAGAGTATCCTGGCCACGCTTTCGCCGATGGAGATGTTTCTCAGGTGTCCCAGGTGAAGAGGTTTGTTTGTGTTGGGGGAGGCGAACTCCACCACGATCTTGAGTCCGTTTTTCCCTTTTCCAAAATCAGGTGAACTGGTATCTGTCAGAACCCTCCGGGCCAGAACTTTTTTATCCAGGTAAAAGTTGAGGTATCCCGATACCGCCTTTACAGATTCAAATTCAGGAGGAAGTTTGAGTTCCGAGGCAAGCTGCTCTGCAATAACAGGAGGACTTTTGCGCAGGATACGGGCCAGAGGAAAACATGGGAACGCAAAATCACCCATCTGCTCAGACGGGGGAATCTCAATTAATCTCTCAATTTCATCTGATGTCAATTTTCCCGATAATTCGGAAGAAAGCAATTCTACTATGATACTTTTCACTGTTTGACCTGACCTCTTAGCTTGATTCTTTGATAAATGATAATATTGGTTCCAACAAAAAATGTTGTTAGCAGCGTATCTGCGCAGAAGCGTAAATACTTAAAATTGTTACTGCTGAATGTTAGCCTGTGTCACCGTCATCTCCAGCATTTCAAAAACCTCTTTGTCGAGATATTTCTGAAGAGGAGTACGGTTCTTCTGAAAACGATCCATTGCCTCTTTGATATTGTTCTTCTCCAGCATCTCATAAATCTGAATAATTTCAGATTGTGCCCGTTCCTGGTTTTTCCTCAGGTTCTCATCACTGGATGCTGTCTGGGGGGCAGGAGGCGGCATCTCCTCTTTCTTCTCCACAATATAGGCGACATTGCTTTCCGTTCCAAACTGCTCAGGATTCTCAATTGTAATCTCCAGAATTTCATAAGCATCTTTTGTCAGAAATTTGGAAAGAAATGCCTTCTCCTTGTTAAAGCGGCTTTTCGCAGCACGGGTCTTGTTTTTATCCAGGAGATCATAGATCTCAACAGATATCTGGAACGCACGATTTTCATCTCTCTGTAAAGCAAGCTGCTTTTCATGGAGAATGCTGTCCTGGCGTGCTTTTTCGATCTGCTCTTTCCTCATCCTCTCCTGCTCAACAGCCGCTATACTGTCAAGCTTCTCCTGAGCCTTTTTCTTTGCTATGTACAACATATCATCAAAAGCAACACCCTGAGAACTTTCATGAGATGCAAGCTGTCCGATCTCTTCGCTCATTTTGGTGTTGTCCGGCGATGAAATGCTGAGAATAGCCTCATCTACAAGTGCAACTTTGTCCCTTGAAACACCGCAGGGCTTGAGTACTGCCTGCATGTATTTGTCTGCATCCTTAACACCTTTTGATCTGAGAATGTCCAGATTGACCCTTACCAATGAATCCTCTCTGGCTCCCATTCTGCCTGATACCCTGTCAATAAGCCCGGAATACTGTGATGCTTCGGATGCTGAGAGATGTGCTTTGATATTGGAAAAACGGATTTTAGCCGAAGAAATAAGATTCCGTGCCTCTGAAATGCGATTGGCGCTGATACATTTGAAGGCAGAATCAACCTCCGCCTGGATAAACGGCTTCTCCGCCTTGGCAAAAGTAAGTCCGACAACACGGGTTTCAATACTGGAATACTGTGATTCAGATATTGCGAGATAAGATCTGTTCCGCAGACAGTAGCCCAGTTCCTCCTGTGCCTTATCCAGATTTCTGTTCGCAAGGTTCTTTTCTATGGAATAAAGCACCTCTTTTGAGATCGCCCTGTATCTTTTATTAAAGGAGGATGCAACCTCGTTTGCCTTTGAAACATCAAGCCTGCTCATTTGTGTATGAATTCGTTTAAGAGTGGCAAAATCGGGTCTGGATTTTCCCACCTCAGCATTGAACCGCACTATCAGTTGATTGACATCCTGCTGGCCCTTCTGCATCTGCTGCAGAACAAGATCCCTCTCTTCAAGGTAAATCTGAGCCTCAAGTTCACCAACTTTCCAGAGGACATATCTCTCATTTGGATCGCCCTTAGCCATCTCCCGTAAATTTCTTGCGATTTTCCTGGCCTCAGCTATCGCCTCTCTCTGCCTGAAACCAACTCCCGCAACACTGGCGGCTTCGGTCAGAACATAGAATGCCCGGCCTATAGAGCCGTCAATATAGTCCTTGCTCAAATATTTCTTGTTGGGAGCGGCAAAGGTTTGGTTTTTGCCTGGTGAAAAAAAGAAGAATAGCAGTAGAATCGATATTATCTTGATTTCAAAAGATTTCATTTAAAATTCTCTCGTCTACATAAAGTAATTTCCTTTACTTCGGATGCCAATAAAATTCTGTATACCGGTGTGGCAACAAAGGAGTTTATCTATTTATTTTACAAGACTTTACAGTAACTTGCCACTTCTATTTTCTTGAAAAAACCAAAAATTTAAAAAAATATTGACTCAGAAATAACGTACTTTTATAGATATGAGTGATCTGAAAGCACTTCTGGATTCAATTTATAATAGATATCACCACCCTGAATATCTTAAAATGGATCCTTTGTCCTGTGTTCATGAATTTAAAACTGCCTCTGACCGTGAAATCGGTGGACTCATCGCCTCTGTCCTGGCATATGGAAGAGCTGAAATAATTATCAACCACAGCTACTGGGTTTTCAGGAAAATCGACTGGGATACCAGGAATTTCATCTTCTCAACCAGCTACAAGGAAAAACAGAAATTCTTCGCAGGTTTCAAGCACAGGTTCAATGATGGATTTGATCTGGCTTTGCTTCTGGAATCTATAGGCAATCTTCTCAAACATTATAGGACTCTGGAAAACCTGTTCATTGCTCCATTTCGTGATGAAAGTCTCACAATCAAGGATGCTCTTCATCACTTCACATCGCAAATAAAGATGTCTGCAGAATCCCTGGCTGGTAATAAAAGGAAGAGCTTTGAATACCTGCTGCCCTCTCCTGAATCCGGAAGTGCGTGCAAACGGCTCAATATGTTTTTGCGCTGGATGATCAGGGATGATGACGCCATTGACTTTGGCATTTGGAAAAAGGTTTCCAAATCAAAGCTGATTATTCCGGTTGATACCCATATCGCAACACTTTCCCGTAAGCTGGGACTAACCTCAAGAAAATCTGCCGACTGGAAAATGGCTGAGGAGATAACTGCAAAATTGCGTCTTTTTGACCCGCAGGATCCTGTCAGATACGATTTTTCCCTGTGCAGAGCCGGGATGGTTGATTTCAGGAAGGAAGCAGCATGAGCATAGAGCAGACTGACGGGAAAAGACAGTTAAAATTCAAGGGCTTATCCATAAACCCCGGCCGGATTAGCGGAAAAGTCTGTCTTTATTCCGCAGAACGATTCAAAGCATTCCCCAAGTACCCGCTTTCCTCTGAGGCTGCAGTTAAGCAGGAATTAGAGCGCTTTGAGGAGGTGCTGGTGTACTGCACTCACGAGCTTAACCGCATTGCATCAGAAGTTACCGAAGCCATTGGTAAAACAAAGGCGGAGATCTTCCTCGCTCAGAAGCACATAATGAACGACCCGAAACTGATTGCCGCCATAAAAAAGGAGGTATCAGAGGAACATAAAAACGTGGAATGGGCAATCTCCGATGTACTGAGTGAATATGAGGAAAAATTCGCTACCCTCGATAACCAGTATCTGCGGGAACGCTCCTCAGATATCGGAGAGATCCGCAGACGGCTACTGAGTAAAATAAGCAACAAAAAGAGCGGGTTTATATGTGAGGGGCAGGCAAAATGCGCTAGAGGAGAAAACAGGATCATTGTAGCAGAGGAACTCACCCCTGATATGGTGATCAACATGAATCTGGAAAAAGTACTGGGGTTTGTCACAGAACATGGCGGAATAACCTCACATGCTGCAATACTGTCACGATCCCTTGGCATACCCTCTGTCTCGGGAATCGCAGGACTGATGAACTATGCTCAGTGTGGAGACACAATGCTTGTTGATGGGGACAGTGGGGAGGTGTTTTTAAACCCTGACCCTGAGCTGGTTGCAGCTTTAGTGCCGGTGGAACCAGTCCAATCCGAAGCTGTTTGTGTCCTAGGAACACCAGCGGGAATGGAGGTTCTCGCCAATGCCAGTACAATGGAAGATGTAAAGCATGCCAGGGCTGTGGGTGCTGATGGTATAGGGCTGTTCCGTACGGAAATTATGTTTATCAAGGCTGACCGGCTACTCACCGAAGATGAACAGTATGCCTGCTACAGGGAAGTTGTAAGGATGATGAGAGGCAAACCTGTTACCTTCAGGCTTCTTGATGTCGGTGGAGATAAACCTCTGCCCTTTTTACGGGTACGAAAAGAATCCAATCCGTATCTGGGATGGCGCGGGGCGAGGTTTCTGCTCGGAAGCCCCGAAGTATTTAAGATGCAGATCAGGGCTCTGGGACGTCTGAGCACTGAGACCAGTATAAAGATCATCTTTCCAATGGTGGTAGACGCTGCACAACAGAAAACGCTCCTTGACCTTTCCAGAGAATTTCTCTCTGATGTAGAGTGCGACATGTCAAGAATAGAGTTCGGGGCGATGTTTGAGATACCCAGTTCATTTCTGCAGGCATCAAAAATCTTCGAACTGGTTGATTTTGGAAGTATCGGCTCCAATGACCTGATCCAATATCTCTTTGCCATCGACAGAACAAACGAACTCATATCCCAGGACTATAATCCTGAACATCCTGTACTCTGGGATATGCTTGAGATGCTCAGTGAAGCAGCCCAAAAGGCAGGGAAACCGCTCTCAATCTGCGGGGAGATGGCAGGCCGGGAAAGTATTCCTGCGAAACTTCTTGACATCGGGATAAGATCGCTTAGCGTTTCACCCAGGCTTGTGCCAAGGGTAAGAAATGAAATGTCAAGGTACGCGGGCGTGATGGCCTGAATTTCGGAGTTTATTCAAATGTTTGTTTCTTTTCGGTGTCGGTATCGGCATCGGAATCGGTATCGATCTTTTTTCTTCATCACTACACACAAGTCTTCAATTCCGACTGTAAACCCCAAAGAGCTAAGCTGCCCTTTTGCTATTACAGCCCACTGATTCCCCCAGACAGAGTTCTTTGATCGTAGAGTACATCTCCCAGGCAGAAACATAATATAACCGGTAACGCTTCCCGTCATTATATCTGCTCTCAAGATAACTCCACATCTGAGACAGGCCATCCTCCGGGAAAAAATACCGGATTGTATGGTCTACTGCCCCGTGTGTAAAAAGCTTTACAAAAAGATGATTCGGAAGTCCGGGTATACTCACCCCGTTCTTTATCCAGAGATCTGCTCTCTGCGGTGAAAACCTCGATGTACTGCTCAGTAATCCGTTTTCCACCATCGGCAGCAGCCCGTAACGCCTCTGACACCAGTTCAGTGTAAGCGGACCCTGTATCATCAATAAATCATCCTCCGACCAGACCCCTCTCTTTGCATAATATCCCTGCTCATGTGCTCTGGCCTTCCCTGAGATATCAGACGCAAAGTAAATGCTGTTTATGATTGGAGGTTGAGTGATATCCGGTGCAGATGGGTAAGTGAAATCTGCATAACAGCCGCTCTCCTTTAATACAGGGATCTCATGATCCACTCCGCACCATCTCTGGTCCGGACGGCTGTTGTTGAGTGCACCGTAACCATGAATGAATCCATAAGTTATCTGGCC
>DAOTAZ010000206.1:0-6523 GCA_035382965.1 Chitinispirillaceae bacterium
GCATTCAATAATTACCTGCCCAGGTTACTGCTCCCGTTTCTGATTATGTTTGTTTTCTGGGTAATCGTATCATCGATAGCCGGTAAATACCAGATATTATCATTCAGCAAGGCGCGAAAGATATTCAATCCCATACTGCAGGCAAACATAACTGTAATGGCTTTAGCGGCTACTTTTATGTATATCTTCCAGAACACAAATTTCTCCCGTATCATCGTTTTCGGCACCTTTACCCTGGTAACCGGGCTTGAACTTGCAATTGCCTTTGCCTACTTTGCAGTAGCCAATGCACGCACTATCTCTGACGACATAGACTTTGTTGAGCCATCAGAACATGAAAAGCTCACAGGAAGAGAGAAAATTCTCCTTGCTGAGAGTGGAGTCGGTGTTCTCAATTTCTGCAGGAAAGAAACTGTTCTAAATGACAGCAGTACACTTCTTGTTGACACATCAAACCCGGTGAATATCTGTGCCCATGGTGATACCAGGTTTTCATCGATTATCAATATCAAACCGATAAATCTGACCATCAATCCAAAGTCATTTTTAAAGACCATCTCAGACTGTCTCAATCCCGAATGTCTATATATCGGATGTTTTGAATCGGAAAAATTGCGGATGCAGAGATTTATCAGAACTTATACACCGCTGTTTTTTATATTCTTCTATCTTATCGATCTGTTCTTAAACAGGATGCTTCCACCTTACAAAACCAACAGTTGGATATACCTGGCCCTTACAACAGGGAAAAACAGGAATATCACTGAGCAGGAGTTCAGAGAGATGCTCGATGGATCAGGTTTTAAGATAGAGAAAGAGAAAGAGATAGACGGCCTGCTCTATTTCACAGCCCGGAAAAAAGCGTGATGCAATTCCATGTATATAAAATCTGGTAGGATTAACGCGGTATTAATCGACCTTTTCATATTGAGTGCTTTTTTTGGCCTCTTTTTATGGCTGAAACCGGCCACTCTCCGTCATTACGTCCCCCATTTTTCTGAGCCATACCTCTATTTCACTCTACTCTGGGTCGGTGTCTCATTTGTCACAGGTAAATACACGATCCTGGCAAAGAAAGAGATAGAAAAGGTCCTCTTTCCTATTGTCGCATCAAGCGCAATCTCCATCGCCGCTGTCTCGGTAGCGATGTATTCCTTTCAGAATACAAGCTACTCCAGGATGGTAGTGCTTGGTACAATCCTGGCCGCGACAGTCACCGAGATTTTTCTCGCCAATCTTTACTATTTCCATACATTTAAAAACGAATTCGCTAAAATCGCGGATACCAGGGCGATTGTACTGCCCGCCTGGGTATCATCGGATGTGCTGAAGAACGCCATAGTGCTGAAGACAAGCTCATGGGTGACTGTTGCATCACTGCCGTATAAATACGAGCGTATTATAAACTCTGAAAGACTCAACCGTGTACGGAATATCAACAGTTTGCTTGAGAGTGTAAATGAGAGGCTTGTTGACGGGGGAGTGTATATCGGATGTGTGGAGACGATAGAGCAGCGGGTTTTCAGGTTACTGAGTAAATTTACTCCTGCATTTATAAGCCTTGTTTATGTGGCGGATTTCCTTTTCCATCGGGTGCTTCCCAAAATAGGGATAACATCAAAATCCTATTTCGCTGTTACCCGCGGTTACGCCAATGTTTTGTCAAAGGCAGAGACTTTCGGCAGGCTTTGCTACTGTGGCTTTGAGATAGCAGATGAGTGGGAGATCGATGGACTCCTTTACTTTTCGGCAAAGAAGATAAAAGAGCCCAGCCGTCTTCCGAACCCCACCTACGGTCCGCTCATCGCTTTACGCAGGGTAGGAAAGGACGGGAAGCTTATAAAGGTGTACAAGATGCGCACGATGCATCCTTATTCGGAGTTTCTCCAGGAGTACGTCTTTAACAAGTACAATCTTAAAGAGGGTGGAAAGTTTCAGAATGATTTCAGGATAACGGCACTGGGGAGGCTGATGAGGAAGCTTTTTCTGGATGAGTTTCCGATGTTTATCAATTTTTTCAAGGGGGAGCTCAAGCTTGTGGGGGTTCGTCCTTTGAGCCAGCATTACTTTAACCTTTACACAAAGGAACTTCAGGAGAAGAGGATAAAGACAAAACCGGGCCTTGTGCCTCCTTTTTATGTTGACAGGCCGGAGACGCTCGAGGAGATAATGGAATCGGAGATGAGGTATCTGGAGGCTTATGAGAGGAGTCCGCTAGTGACGGATTTGAGGTATTTTGTGGGGGCTGTGGTTAATATTGTGTTCAGGCGGGCGAGGAGTAGTTGAGGGGGGAGGAGGCGCCATTAATGGCGCCTCCATTGAAGAGAAGCCCGTTTAAACGGGCTTAACATGCATTGCGGCGGCATTAATGCCGCCGATGATGTGGCCACATATCATCTATTCCAAAAAAATCCTCTCCAATCCCGACCTGCTCCTGTTCCCTTTCCTGTCAACCGCCTCGATATAATACCGCACATCTCCGAGCCCCCCCGGAAGATTCATACGGTAATAATCGGCCGTTGCGGAGGGGGAGGTCCGTGACGGGTAGGGGCCGCTTGACTTCATAGGAATCCGGTCCTCTTTACCTCCTGAACGCAATACCAGTTCCACTCTCTCTATCCCGTTTATATCATAAATAAAGGTATGAACTGTGGCTGTCTTCTCTGCATCACGAAGGCAGCCCTGCCCCCAGGTCTTCCCTCCCGGATTCTCAGGTGTTACCCAGGGAGCGAAAATCGTGGGGCCGGTCTTGTCGACTCCGGCTTTTAACTTGCCGATAAGATCACCGGCAATGGAGAGTGCCGCGTTGGCAGCCTCTGTCACCTGACGATCCCAGATCTCCTGTCCTGTCCAGTACCAGTAGCAGCTTGTCTCTGCTGTCAACATGAGACGTTCCGCTTTCCGGAAACGCTCATCAGTCAACTCCGCATCCTCGAGACTGTGAATATGGTTCTGAAGAGCCGTAAGAACTGCCCAGGAGTTCAGATCCGGGCTGTAGGGCTGGTCATACATGCTGAACCACTTCCTGAACTGGGGATCCCCGTTATCCGCACCACTCCATGATCCGGGTTCTATATGAACCGCTTTTTCAGGATCAGGTGGAAATTTCTCCAGGTAATCATCGATAGTTGTCAGCTCAAACCTCTCATCCCTCTTCAGCCACTCCACCATCCGTCCGGTATTATGATGATAGTAACTGTCGGCACCTCCTCCGTGATTGTCCCCATCGGAGTGGAGAATGAAAAATGGGGGATGTGCAGGATCGAAGGTGCCGTTAGAAACAATGCTGTCGTAAACCTGGCCGAGCACCTGTTCATACTGTAAAGCACCGTACCCTCCCCGGGCATCCTCATTACCGATATATCTCTCTGCCGGCACCCCTATTATTGTGTAAACCTTTCCATCGGGGTCCTCATATTTTATATACTCCGGTTTCAGAAGTGACGGGCTGATTTTGGATCCTGCCCAGATATTCTTAAGCTGTATCCAGTCATCGACAGCGCCGTTTATCTGCTCTGCCCTGTTCGGAGGAAGCATCCCCTCGTTGATGCCGGCGTAAGGGTAGTCTTTACATGAACGATAACGGTGGATGGAATCGTAGATAACGGCCTTTATACCCGCCTCTTTCAGCGCGGGAATAATTCTTACGTGAAAAGCGGTTTCAGGAGGAAAGAGAATGCCTGATGTATCTGTTCCGAAGGTTTTCTTTATTGTTTCACTGTGGAGGGCGATCTGCTTGACAATGTCCCGATGAGGGATAAGGGGCATCAGAGGATGAAAGTAGCCGAAAGCTGTAAAACCCATTCTCCTGTGGCCAAGTGATGTTTTATCATTTGAAATCTCGGAGAGACCACGGTTCCATCCCCGGAAACATCCTCCGCAGAGACCCTCCCGGTCACATCTGTTCAGTTGCTCAATCAGAGATCCGCTCCAGCTTGTGGAAAGTCCTCCGTGGGGAAGACCTCCGGCGGAATACTGCTTTACCGCATCAGGGATAAAATGAGTATACGGACCGCATCTGGAACCGAAAATCGACTCTTTTTCCCCGTCCCAGTACGATGTATCCGCGGCCCTGTAAAAAGGCTGGTGCATGTGCTTGTGAATACCGAAATAGATCTTTACCGCTGAACTTCCTTTGACTCTTACAGAGGTGATTTTTGCGGCTGTCTGCGGTCTATTGACTGTAAACTCTCCGTTCCATTTTATCCAGTCGCCGCCTCCTGCACTGCGCCAGTCCTCTTTTCTGCATCCCTCGACCTGGACAGAATATTTCCCGGGCAGAAAAAGTCCCTTCGGAATCCTGACACTGAATTTGTGATCCGGTGTGGACTCGATTTTGTCACCGTTAAAGAGGATTTCTCTTCCGTTATCCCTGATTATGACCTGAGGAAACGGCACGGGCCCATCAGTGGTAAATCGTAATGTGAATTCCTCCGATTTGCCTTCATCCCCAGTTTTGATATTTCCGGGGATTTCTACGGACAGGATGCGGGTGAAAATGGGTGATGGGTTGGTGCTGGCAGATTGGTTTTTATTAATTGAATACATAATTTCTCCTTTTAAGAGGGACTTTAAAGAAAACAAAATTTCATTATCCTCTCCTGCACCCCGATTTATCGGGGTTTTCATGCGTAGAGGCGTCATTTATGGCGCCGACCTTGAAGAAAACAGGCCGGATATAGCTAGTATAGTATTAGAATTTTGGAGGGACAAGGCCCTGTACAATCTACCTTATATGACAGGTCGCAAAGGATAAACGCTTCGCGTTTTGAAGAGCCGTGGTACCGGTCAGTTAATGTGACAAAAGAATAAGAGTTTAAAACGCAGAGGACGCAAAGGGGCACTTCTGCTTTGCAGGATTATAAAAAGCTGGTGTAGCAATCAGGACATTCTCTCTGATCAGAACTCATCAATCTAGGAATTATATTCCTGTAATATTATGCCTCAGAAAAAACGTCGTTTACATAACTGCTTCAACCATCCCGGGAAAAAGGCCCGGGGACGGTGCAGCAGGTGCGGGAAATGGATCTGCTACGAATGTGCGGTTCTATACAAGGGAAATCTATACTGCGCACTCTCATGCACACCATCGGTGATAAACCCCCGCCCAACTATAACCACGCCTGAGGTTATTCAGAAGAAAGCCAATGAAAAAGGCCCCACGAAAAAATGGCTTGTGGTATGGGCTGCTTTTACACTGGCATTTCTGGGTGCCGGATTAGGAACCTGGGCCATGAGAGAGGTTTACTTTTTAAAACAGGAAAACTCAACACTTAGGGAAAACAGGCTCCGCCTGATAGATCATCTGAAAAGAAGCAACAGCGAGATCATGTCCCTTAAAGAGGAACTGAGGACATTCTCAGCGATGATTCCCGGAAAAACGGATTCGCTTAAACCGGTTCTTTCAAGGAAAAATGACAATAGCATGGATTTTACCAATTACAGTGAATATACCGATGATGGTTTTCCACTCTCATTCAATAACGGATCAACCGATCAGAAGCTGGTTTCAATCACTTTCGATGCCGGCTCAATGGCAAATGCCGCGGATGAGATTCTCGATACGTTAAGATCCCGGAATGTCAGGACAACCATGTTTCTTACAGGAGAGTTTATCAGGAAATATCCGGAGCTTGTATCGAGAATTGCCGAAGAGGGGCACGAACTTGGTAATCACACCCTGACTCATCCCAGGCTTACCACCTGGGCACAGGACCGCACCCATGCGCTCCTTCCCGGAGTAAACAAAGAGTTTATCTCCAGACAGTTGTCAGAAAACGAGAACCTGCTCTTGAAGAAGACCGGACTCCGCTTTTCACCTCTCTGGCGTGCACCTTATGGTGAGTTTAACCGTACTATCTGCAGATGGGCGCTTCAATCGGGATATCTGCATATCGGATGGCGTCAGGGGAGAACCTGGTCACAGAACCTCGACAGCAACGACTGGATTCCAGATGAAAACACGCCCGGATTTAAAACTCCTGAACAGGTTCTGGAGAAAATATTGGCACTCTCTGAAACGAAACCTCATGGAATAAATGGCGGCATCATACTGATGCATCTGGGGACAGAGCGGGTCGACAGGAGCAAGCAGGTTCATCGTGTGCTTGGTGTACTTATCGACAGGCTCAGGGAGAACGGCTACCGGATAGTATCTGTTTCGGAGATGGTAAATAATTCAGGTCTGAACCTTGCGCATCTGACTCCAAAAAGCCATATTCCTGTTTCCTCTCTCGCAAAGAAAGATAAAGAATGAACTTTGAACTTCTGATACTGAGAGTGCCGGCGATACTGATAGCGCTGACGATCCATGAGTTTGCGCATGGATGGATGGCGTTGAGGCTGGGGGATACAACAGCACGCGATGAAGGGCGGCTTACGCTCAACCCCGCAGCTCATCTGGACCTCTTCGGCACAATAATGCTTCTGTTCGGACCTTTTGGCTGGGCAAAGCCGGTTCCTGTAAACGGGTATAATTTTAAAAAACCAAAGAGGGATATTCTCCTGGTCAGCCTGGCGGGTC
>DAOTAZ010000207.1:0-6500 GCA_035382965.1 Chitinispirillaceae bacterium
CCGGATGATTTTTCTTTTTTATTTTCCATAGCTAAAACACAGAAATACCGGATTACGGCAATTTTATCACTGCAAATCACAAACCTGTTATTATGGTTTCTCGAAATCCTTCTTCGCAATTTAGGATTCACCCGATACCACAAGAAATGCTATATTAAAATCAACATGTATAAAGGTAAAAAACAGTCGCCAAATCACCTATCTCAAAACTGTTACGAAGGTAAAATGGAAGCGGAAAAAATCCCAAAATCACTACTCGAAACGATCAAAGGATTGCTCTCCTGCCCAACAGCCCCATTCAGAGAGCATCACGTCCGGGAGTTTATTGCCGACTACTGTAAAAAGAGAAATGTTCCTTTCAAGATAGATGATTTCGGAAATCTGATTATTCATCCAAATCGCAAAGATTCAAAACCACTGTATTTTATCGCCCATACTGATCATCCGGGTTTTATCCTGGAAAAAACCTACCCGGATGGAACTGCAGAAGCACTCTTTTATGGTGGATGGGATCCAGAAAGGTTCAAGGCTGCACCTGTGACCTTTTTCACCTCAAATGGTGAGGTAAGAGCTGAAGCAATATCATGGAGCAAGGCATCAAAGGAACATGCCAGAAGGGCATTATTGAAAATGGAAGGCCCTGCTGAAATAGGAAACATAGGAATGTGGAATTTTGATACCTTTCGGGTGGAAGAAGATATTCTCTTTTCACGAAGTTGTGATGACCTTATCGGGTGTGCAATAATTCTGGATGTGATAGAGCGCTTATATAAAATGCCTCTCCCTTTCGGCGCAGTTTTCACTGTCGCAGAAGAGGCTGGGCTCCATGGTGCCAAATACCTTTGCTCTCACATGACCCTTCCTTCCCGGGCAATACCCATATCTGTTGAAACCAGCAGGGAACTTCCTGGGGCCCGGATCGGTGATGGTGTTGTAATAAGAGTCGGGGACTCACGCTCTGTCTTTACTCCTGCAATAACTGATTTTATGGTTTCCACAGCAAAATCGCTCCAGCTACTTGACAAGAATTTCCGGTTTCAGAGAAAACTCATGGATGCCGGACAGTGTGAGGGAACGGTGTTTAACCAGTTTGGTTATTCCTGTGGAGCCATAAGTATTCCACTGGGAAACTATCATAACCGCAACTTTAAGAAGAATCTGACAGAGGCAGAATATGTCTCAATAAGTGATCTGATCGATGCGACAAAGCTGGTTATGGGGATGATCATACAATCAGTCACTCTTCCTCTTGTCCGCAACGATGTGCCAAAGTATAAAGAAGAAACAGGAGATCTGGGCCAGAGATTTCTTTTTTAACAGCGTTCTCTGTGTCTTTGCATCAAATTTTTCTCCTTTCCTCTTTTCATTCACACGGCTCTCCCGAAGGATTCTGACTGGACTTCCTAATTGTTTTATATTTACAATGGTATAAGGCTGGGTTTCTGCTTTCGCAGGAACGACACAAAGGTAAGTGTATGCCTTGTAACTAACACACGTCACCCCGAAAGCGTCAGCCTGTGAAAACAGGCATAAAGGAGCAGCAATGAATTCCATACGTATCTTAAGAAACATTTCTGTTTTGATTCTCTTTACAATCGCTGCGGTGTCAGCCCAGCCTGCCGGTACCATCAAGTACAATGGTAAAGACTACTACATCAACGGAATAAATGTCCCCTGGAACGCCTTTGGTACCGATGCCGGGACACATTACGAGTGGGGACCGCTTTATGACCGGGACTTCTTCTCCACATTCTTTCAGGAATGCAAGACTTACGGTGTAAACTGTGTCCGGTGGTGGGTCCATTGTGATGGAAGGTCAACACCGGAATTTGATGAAAACGGTTTTGTTACCGGCCTTGATGAAAACTTTCTTTCCGATATGGAGGATATCTTCTCCATTGCCGCAGAGAACAATGTGATGGTGATGCCGTGTCTGTGGTCTTTTGACATGACAAAAGATTTCAAATCAGAAGCCGGAATGTATGCCGGAATGCATGCAGATCTTATTCAGGACACTCTCAAAACAAGATCATATATCAACAATGCCCTTATCCCCATGGTGCAGAGATTTGCCAACACCTGCAATCTTTTTGCCTGGGAGGTAATAAATGAACCTGAGTGGAGTATTGAGGGTCCAGGAACCACCGTGCAGAAGGTCAGTGCTGTTGAGATGGCAAGATTCTGTGCCATGATCGCGGAAGCAATACACCTTCACTCTGACAAGATGGTAACCGTGGGATCTGCATGTCTTAAATGGCACTCATCAAAGCAGCCTCCGGCCGAAGCACATTACTGGAGTGATTCTTTTCTGAAAGCTGCATACAATAAACCGGAAGCATATCTGGACTTTTATCAGGTACACTACTATGACTGGAGAGTTATTTTCAAAAGTTGTGTATGAGATAATTTGAAGAAGTGGCGTATCCGAGTATTTTAAGGATTGCAAACACAAAAATACTCACCATTTAGAATGGAGGATACGCCATGAGGGAAAATACGTTCTTAGACACCGAAAAGCATGAAATACTTTCACTTGATGAGATTGCTCGTCTTGGTGCTCAACAGATGCTTCGTTTAGCTCTTGAAGCAGAAATAGAGTCATTTTTGGAAGCCATGCAACATCGCAAACTTGAAGATGGCAGAGCAGCAGTTGTTCGTAATGGTACTCATAAACCACGAAATATCACTGTTGGCAGTGGAACTATTACAGTATCGGTTCCAAGGACTCGTAGCAGAGATGGTGGAGAGAACTTTAACAGCATTATACTGCCGCCTTACATGCGTAGAAGTCCCAAAGTTGATGAGGTGGTCCCATTGCTATATTTACGTGGTTTATCCAATGGTGACATCTATCCAGCCTTATCAAAGCTTTTGGGGTATGAGGTAAGCGGTTTATCTTCAGCTAATATTACCCGATTAAAAGCAAATTGGCAACAGCAGTACGAACAGTGGAGAAGACGTGATCTTAGCAAAAAAGAGTATTGTTATATATGGGTTGACGGGATACACTTCAATGTAAGATTTGGAGATAACCGGTTATGTGTGCTTGTAGTAATTGGAGCCCCCCGAAAAGGAAAAAAGGAGATTATTGCTGTAGAGAGCGGATATAGAGAAAGTGCAGAATCATGGAGCAGCTTATTGCGGCAGTTGAAGCAACGAGGGTTACGATCATTTCGTCTTGCAATAGGTGATGGAGCACTTGGGTTTTGGAAAGCACTTCGGGAGGTATACCCCGAATGTAAAGAGCAGCGTTGTTGGGTGCATAAGACAGCCAATGTGCTTGATAAACTACCCAAACACCTTCAGAAACAGGTAAAAAGAGATCTTCATGAGATATACAATGCAGACACAAAGGAAAGAGCCAATAAGGCCTTTGATACTTTTGTCAGAAATTATCAAAATAAATACCCCAAGGCAGTAGAATGTCTGGTTAAAGATCGTGAATCACTTTTGAGCTTTTACGACTTCCCAGCCATTCACTGGCAGCATATAAGAAGCACAAATCCTATTGAATCAGCATTTGCTACAGTAAGATTACGTAGTGATAAAACCAGGGGACATGGAACAGAGACTACTACACTTTTGATGGTCTATAAGCTTATTGAACAAGCCTCGAAAAGATGGCAAAAGTTAAGGGGAAGTAATATGATCGAATTTGTGATGACTGGGCATAAATTCATTAATGGAGAATTACAAGTAGCAGCTTAAATAATATGACTCGGATATCCTGCATACACAACATTTGACATTAACTCTGACTGGATGTTCAACCCTGACTGGGGGTATGATCCTTTCCAACCGGGGAAGACCGTGACATTCTGGGAACTTGACAAGCCGACTATAGTGGGAGAGTCCCCCGCGATGACAGGAAAGTATACAGTAGAAGAGATGGTAAACAATGCTTACCAGAACGGATACGCAGGCATAATGCCATGGTCCTACTATGCCAATGACGGACATGGGACATGGGACAACTGCAAATCGGCTCTCAAGGCCTTCCGCGATGCACATGCATCGATGGTTGACTTCGAGTGTCCCGGCACTTCGACAAATAAGATCAGAAACTCTCAGGAAGATAAATTTACCCCTGCAGACCTTTTCCGTCCAGGACACCTGAAAAGCGGTTACACGGTCAAAGTGTTTGACATGCAGGGAAAACTGATTCTGAAGGGAGCTGCCGGAAAGAATCTTTCAAAGTCACGAATCACTTCACATAAAACTATAATCTACCAGGTTACAGGTAACAGCGGAAATCTTGTCAACACAGGAAAGTTCGTGATTGAATGATCTTTCCTTTGTTTTGTGTTATTGAGTATTACTGAGAAACACCGAAAGATTAGACATCTTACCGTGCTCAACAATTCTGAGGCTCACCCTCTGGTTTATTCTCATTTAAAAATTCATCTGAACCGCTGTATAATTTGAGAAATGCGTGGGCATTCCGGCCAACGGATTTTCTCTTCAATCCAGAGCATAAAAGGGTTATTGATCTATTCCCGATTATATTTGGAATATATGAGGCCATTAAAAGAATATATGGAATACAGAGATTTCCTCAGGGATTTTTACGAGGAAAACAAGAATCAGAAACCCTATTTCTCGTTCAGGTACATGGGAAATAAGCTCTCTATCGACCCCTCACACCTGGCCAAGATATTCCAAAAACAACGTCATGTTGGAGAAAACACGATTCAGCCTCTTATAAAATTCTATGATCTGAAAGACAGTGATGCGGAATATTTCGAAACTCTGATAAGGTTCAATAAGGCAAAGTCTGAACGAGAATACAAAATGTTCTTTGATAAGCTTCTGGCTCTTAAAGGAGTCAAAGCTGAGGTGCTGGAATCGAATAAGTATGAATTCTATACTAAGTGGTATTATACAGCAGTCCTCTCTCTTCTGGATTTTTTTCCCTTTTCAGATGATTACAAGGCACTTGCCACGAAAATCAGCCCTCCAATTACCGAAAATGAAACCAGAAAAGCAATTGCATTACTGGAAAAACTGGAGCTTATAAAGAGAAATCCGGATGGGTTCTATACTCCGACAAAGCAGATTATCACTACAGGTGAACCCGTGCGAACAGCAGCAATCAGGGCTTTCCAGCTTGAGACTATTCGACTTGCAGGAGAATCTCTCAGCCGCCATCCAAAAGAAAAACGCAATATTTCCACTGTCACCATCACTGTATCCGAAGATACTCTTGAAAAACTCAATGAAATGATCAAAATATTCAGAGAAAACTCACTGAAGCTGGCAAAAGAAGAGAAAAATTCTGAAAAAGTATACCAGTTGAATATTCAGCTCTTCCCTTTATCAGATTGAAAAAAATGAAAAACAGCATCTCATCAGTATTGATATTCCCCGTCTTCCTGCTCTTATCCTGTGCGGTTGACAAAACGGTAGGAACCGGCTCAGAGACAATTAACTGCCTTGCAGGCAGTGTCTTGAATCCGGACAAAACGCCGGAACCGGATGCTGTCGTTCAGCTTATTCCGGAGTCTTTCGATATCATTAAAGACGGTCCCCTGCCCTCAAGTCTGATCGATACTACTGATGAAAACGGCACATACTCGTTTACCCGGATAGTTGAAGGCGGATATACCATTAATGCCCGAAGCAGTCGTACAGCCACAGCGGCAATAATCACAGATGTAAACATATCCAAAGATACAGTATTTGCCCCTGATGCTGAACTTGAGAAAACAGGAACTATCAGAATTGTATTCACTGACAATATTACTGAACCAAACAGTTACGTCTATATTCCCGGTACATCACTGTATTCAATGATAGAAAGTGGAAATAATGAGGTGATTATTGAATCGGTACCACCCGGAGTAATTCCTGAAATCCTACAATCATGGACAGACAGGGATTCATCGTTTGTAATCAGAAGAGATGTTGAGGTCACTCCGGATGACACAGTTATACTTGCAAATCACCAGTGGAAGTTCAACCAGCGGATTTATCTTAACACTTCCCCCACAGGTGCAGAGATAAACGGGGACATATATGAGTTTCCGTTACTGATCAGATTGAATAAGGATAACTTCGATTTTGGGCAGGCTGGAAGTGACGGTGCTGATATTAGATTTACAAAACCGGATAATTCTTTTCTGTCATTTGAAATCGAAAGATGGGATCCCGGTTTGAAGCTAGCTGAAGTCTGGGTAAGAATAGATACTATCCGGGCTAATGATACCAGTCAGTACATAATGATGTACTGGGGGAATGATATAGCACAGCAGGAATCGAGTGATACCGCTGTATTCGGTACAAGATATGGATGGGCCGGTGTGTGGCATCTGGCCGAAGATGCGCCTGATACGGGAACTGAGAGGTTGTACAAGAATTCGGCTGAAAATTCCAACCATGGGAAAGATCTGGTGTTATCACAGAGAAAGGAAGGTTTGATCGGACAGGGGCAGCTCTTTGTTCAGGCGAAACCATTGACTTCAGATTCCATACAGATAATACCTGACATGATACCGGTTTAC
>DAOTAZ010000208.1:0-6484 GCA_035382965.1 Chitinispirillaceae bacterium
TATCCCTGTGCCCTCGATACCAGCTTTCGGATAACGGATAAAAACAGGTCCTTTGAGGCAGTCAACAGCAGTATACATCATTTTCCGCAGTTGATTTACATCACGCGGAGCCATTATCGTCACACCCGGAATTGACCTGAGAAAAGAGATGTCGAAGGCTCCATGGTGTGTTGGCCCATCATCACCCACCAGTCCAGCTCTGTCAATGCAGAAAATGACATGAAGATTATCGAGGGCAACATCGTGAATCACTTGATCAAAAGCTCTCTGCAGGAATGTGGAGTAGAGAGCGACCACAGGACGGAGTCCTTTGAGTGCCAGACCGGCAGCGAAGGTAACTGCATGCTGTTCCGCGATCCCCACATCAAAAAACCTGTCCGGGTAGGTTTTGCTGAATTCTGTAAGCTTTGTCCCATCCCTCATTGCGGCTGTGATCGCGACCAGATCAGGTCTGCTGGAGGCCATCTCTACAATGGTTTTTCCGAAGACATCACTGTAGGAAGAAACCTGTCCCGGTTTTTTTATTACATCACCGGTTAGTTTGCTGAAACTGCCTATACCGTGATATTTGGTAGCATCATTTTCCGCGAATCCGTAGCCTTTGCCTTTTTTGGTTATCACGTGAACCAGTGTGGGAATCGGGGAGAAGTTTCTGATTGAGCGGAAGACCTCGATCATCTCGGCTATATTGTGTCCATCGATGGGCCCCAGATAGCGCAGCCCCATATCCTCAAACAGTTTTCCGGGGACCAGGATATTCTTGATAGTGTAGTCGAGATTGGATACTATGCCCCTGATACTTTTCCCGACATTGGAACCGCCCAGAAGTTCCCAGATCTCAGATTTTATTTTGTTGTATCTTTTGTCTGTGAGGACCCGTGTAAGATACCTTGACAGTGCGCCCACATTTTTACTGATTGACATCTCATTATCATTGAGCACCACTGTCATATTGGTAGCCATCGAACCCAGGTTATTGAGTCCCTCAAGGGCCAGACCGCCTCCCAGTGATCCATCACCTATTACCGCTACCACAGAATGCTTCTGCTTCTGTACATCCCTTCCAGCGGCCATTCCCAGTGCCGCACTGATCGATGTTGAGGCATGCCCTGCAGAAAGCGCATCATACTCACTTTCCGAGAGCCTTGGAAACCCACTGAGTCCTCCATACTGCCTTATAGTATTAAAACGGTCCTTTCGTCCGGTGAGTATCTTGTGGGCATAAGCCTGATGCCCTACATCCCAGACCAGTTTGTCATCTGGTGTGTCGTAGCAGTAGTGAAGAGCGATTGTCAGTTCGATAACACCAAGACTTGATGCAAGGTGCCCGCCTGTGTGGCTGATTGTTTCGATCATGAACTCTCTGATCTCTTCAGCTAACTGGGGCAGTTTTTCTATCGGAAGTTTTTTCAGATCTGCGGGGGAATCAACAGTATCAAGCAGTTTTGTAGACACGCGTACCCTTTACGTTTTGCATTTGGTATATCGGCTTTGAAGATGGCACCCTGAAGTATCAGGGCGGCAAGATCGCGCGGCATTATTAAAAAAAAATAGCAAATAGCGGCGTTCTGAGCAAGATTTCAGATAAACAGATTGCCTACAAATCAAGATTTAAGGTAAACAAATTGCGGATAAAGCTCAACAGATTGCATATAAATCAAGATTCAAGTTAACAGATTGAAGGCAAAAGATATCTTTGGGTCAATACAGCACTCTTTCCGCACAGTTTAGTCTGCGGTTTTACACTGCGCTGATACTATTTTTTCGCATATATGATGCCTTTTTCTTTTATTCTTCAGACTCTCGACAGCTGTTCAAAAGCCCGGGCAGGCACTTTCCAGACACCTCATGGAGAAATAAAAACCCCGATTTTCATGCCTGTCGGCACACAAGCTACAGTTAAAGCGCTTTCTCCGGCTGAGCTCGAGGAGTGCGGATCCTCAATCATCCTCGCAAACACTTACCATCTTCACCTGAGGCCGGGTGATGAACTCATAGCCGCAGCAGGTGGTCTGCATAAATTTGAGCACTGGAACCGGGCAATGCTTACAGACAGCGGCGGATTCCAGGTCTTCAGTCTCAGGGATATATCAAAAATTACCGAGGATGGGGTCACTTTTCAGTCACATATCGATGGTTCAAAGCATCACTTCTCTCCGGAGAGGGTAATGGAGATTGAGCACAATCTTGGCGCGGATATCATCATGGTCTTTGACGAGTGCCCACCCTCAGATGCTTCTCCGGAGAAAATCAGAAAAGCTGTTGAGCGTACTCTTCGATGGGCAGGAAGGTGTCTCGAGGCTCATCAGAAGATACCTTTTCATTTCGGTTATCCTCAGGCTCTGTTTGGAATAGTTCAGGGAGGCACAATAAGGGAACTTCGTGAGTACTGCGCACGTGAACTGGTAGCGATGGATTTTCCCGGATATGCACTGGGAGGACTGGCAGTAGGGGAGAGCATCGAATCAACCTATTCGGTGGTAGATTACTCATCGGATCTGCTTCCTGTCAACAAGCCCAGGTATCTTATGGGAGTAGGGACACCGGAAGATATTCTGGAGTGCATAGAACGGGGAATCGACATGTTCGATTGCGTACTCCCGACCAGAAATGCCAGGAATGGTTCAGCATTTACCTCCAGAGGCAAGGTGAATGTCAAGAATGCAAAGTATACCCGTGACTTTGAAGGACGGATCGATCCTGAATGCTCATGCTATGCATGCAGTAATTTCAGCATGGCATACATACGCCACCTTTACATGGCTGGAGAGATTCTCGCTCTGCGGCTCCTTACACTTCACAACGTACATTTCTATATGCATCTTGTCTCCTCAGCCAGAGAACATATTCTCGCAGGGGATTTTCCGGAATGGAAAAAGTCAGTTCTGGAGAAAATGAAACTGAACAGAAATGGGCAGAATGAATAATTCTGACAAAAAAGAGAATGCCGACCAGATTCTCTCCTATCTTGACCAGCACGGAGTGGTTGATAAAGATGCATCCTCAGTTTTGAAAAAGAGAAAAAAGATTACCATATCCAGAAAACATCCCAGGGCTATTCTTGACCTCCATGGAATGAAATCCGATGAGGCTGCCAGGAAAATCAGATCTGAATTGACCCGCTGCAGCGAAAAAGGGGTAAAGGAACTTCTGATTATTCATGGAAAAGGGTACCATTCCGACCCTCAGGAGGGGCCTGTATTAAAGAATCTGGTCAGAGATATGCTTGAAAGAGAACTCGGAAACATGATCAGGGATTTCAGAACCGCCCTGCCCAAAGATGGAGGGGATGGGGCCACACTGGTATACCTGAAATAAATCTCAGGAATTGTCAAATTACTTTATGTAAATCCAGTCATTCCCCTTACTGTTTACGATTCTGGTATTCTCCGTTCCATCAGGATTTATCCAGTAAATCTGCTTCTCACCTGATTCGTACTCGCGGGTATAGATGACTTTTTCGAGACCATGAAACATACACGGCACAGGGTTAGACTCGTTGTAAGTCTTGATTGATTCGGTCAGGAAAAGCTTCCAGTAACGCTGAATGTTTATGTCAACCACATTGAGATCATAAAAGTTTATTCCTGATGAGTAAACCATGGTACGGCAGTCCGAAAGCCAGCAGTAATCTTTTACATCTGAATTCTGGGTTATCCTGGAATGTTTTCCATTTTCCCGGTTATACACCCACAGATCCATCCGTCCCCCGAAATTGGTTCTGTCGGAAAGGTATGCAATCTGACTGCCATCAGGACTGAAAGACGGGCTGCGGTGCTTCGCTATTGAATCGGTGATTAATACCGGCCTCTCTCCTTCCAGATTAGTGATGTAAACCTGGAAATCACCGTTACGATTTGAGCAGAAAAGCATATGCTTCTTGTCTGGAGAAAAAGTGATTGAGTGCTCAGTTGAATTTTCCCATTTTATAACCGGAAGAGGGACCCCGCCACCGGCTCTGATTTTGTAGATATCTGTTACTGTATCACCGCATGATGAGGCTGCATAATAGACCCATACACCATCCGGAGAGAATTGAACCTCTCTGACATAAGTACTGTCAAGAAGCACCCGTCTTCCTGTTCCGTTTATTCTCACTGTCTCAAGCCTGGGACATGAAAGTGAATTATTTATGTATGCTACTTTACCTGATTTAAATGAGACTGCAGGTTTATTACAGTTGCCTGCTCCACGGGTCAGAGGAAACTCAGCATTTTTTTCCGCGATTTTCAGGAAAACTCCATTTACTCCATCCCGGTCAGAGACAAATAGGAACGTCCCCTCGATTGAACCTCTCTCCAGTTCCTGATCATCAATCCCCATCCCTTCCAGTTCTATCCTGGCAGTGATTCGCTCTACCGCTTCCTGTACTGCCGAATCAGGCCGGATCTCTGGCAAAACGGGAATAAGATGGTTCTGTGCGGAAATAAGCTTTTTATTCTCATCAAATCTAAGGACAAGATTCCCCACATATTCACCTTTTTTTCCGGCCGACAGCACCAGTTTAGATCCAATTTTTACAGGTGCAGTAAAATGCTGATCGAGATTACCGCAAATGATTATGTCCGCATTTACCTGAGGAACTTTGGCCTTTATATTCTCCCAGGTATCATGCATAATAAGCACCTTCAGATCGTGTTCTCCGGTCCGCTCAGGAAAAAGTTCGCCGGGATCGAATCTCTTAAGCGTCTTGCGGTTTTCACTGCTGACCAGTGAATCGTTTATATATGAAGCCACATAGATATTGTAGCCACCGGATGTCATCACTTGATGAGAAATCAGCGGCTCTTTTGAAGACTCGATATGGTTACTGCTGATAAGTTTCTGTTTGAATTCTGTTCCCTTCTCGATTAATCTTTTCAAACCATAATCAATTTCCCCGTTTCCACTTGCGGCCGCACTGAAATTTATCTGTTCAAGATAAAAATCGGCCAGTTTAACTCTGAGCGGATGGGCATTTTTACTTATGAGATTACCTGCTTCCACAGAAAAGCAGACCGGGAACTGCTGGCGAAGAGTTTTGATTATTGTGGCATGCCTTGCCAATCCTCCAAGCATGCTGCCTGAGCCTTGCGGGAGAAACTGATCACTGATGTTGCCGGTGTAAATAAGAGAAATCTCAAGATTTCTGTTCCTTAACATATCTGATTTCTGTCTTGAGAGAAGAGCCCAGACTTTCCAGTTATTGGGGTCGATCTGAAGGGCTCTTTTTGCATAGTACTGGCAGAGTGCGTATCTCTTTTTCAGGTAATGCTTGACTGCAGTGTTGTAGAAATCATCAGATGTTCTGGGCAGGATCTCTTCAAGCTTGATCTTCACAGTTACAGCCCAGACCGGACCCAGTTCAGGGGAGATATTTTTCCAGCCCGCATCAAACCCGTATTTCCCAACCTGTACTCCCGCTCCAAGGCCAAGCCCCGACACTGAATGTCCTCTGCCCAGCGTATATTCGTAACCGCCGCGAAGAAGCAGATGCTTTCCTATACTTACCTCACTGCTTATCCCTCCGGTAAGAGGCTCATCGGCAGTCTTGATCATTCCTACCCCTATATCGAAATCAAGAAATGGCTTCAGAGAAACCGTTGAAGGCAGAGGTTTGAACAGAAATGATAAGCCTGCACGCAGAGGGAGCGGTTCAGATTTATGTACATAAGTCACACCTGTACCCAGATTGGCAAAGTAGAGTCTTGATGAAAACCAGTCTAATGGTCTGTAAAGTATATCCATAGCACCCGACAGGGCACGTCCGGCCTCATCCGCAGGATGGCTTTCTATGTAAGAGAGAACAACACCGGTGTTCAGCTTCCCGTCAAAGAAGAGTTTTGAGAAAGAGATACCAAAAGATGCCTCCACAAAGGAGGGGTCCGAGACCTTCTCGTCGATATCACGTGCATTCTCAAATTTCCCTGGGGTAAAAAGCTGCGAGTAGAATCCGATTGATCCGAAATCAAGTATGGGAAAATATCCCCCCAGGTACTCTTTTCGCAGTCCCATAAACCATTCCAGATGAGTTGCAGCAAAGTTATTCCG
Source organism: Chitinispirillaceae bacterium (assembly GCA_035382965.1). GTDB lineage: Bacteria > Fibrobacterota > Chitinivibrionia > Chitinivibrionales > Chitinispirillaceae > JAAYIG01. Next base: position 6,031 of record DAOTAZ010000208.1, read on the forward strand.
GTTTGAAACTGCTGAGCCGGCACTGAAAAGAGGCAGATCTGTAGCATCTCCAGCCCCCGGTGATGAAGCAGGGCCTCGAGCAAGTTCTACCGCCGATACCGGCATGGTAAGGAAAGTGCAGACACTGCGTCCTGAGTTTTCTCCTCTGAGATTGGTGAACCAGTCGTATCCGGAGGAAAGACATGTTTGTACGGTTAATAGCAGTGTTGTAAATATGAGATAGAGGCGGTTTTGCATTATCTTACTGTTGGATAGTATAGAGTTTTATGGTTTTCTCCGGTTATTACATATTATATCGGTGGAGTTGGAGATAAGCATTAGAAATCTGGGGGGTTCACCTCTGAGGTGAATTAGGGAATTATGGTTTTTGGGGAGGGGGCAGTTTTTCAACTCTGGGGCTTTAACCTCAGAGATGGGGTGTGCGGAATTTTTTGTGTAAACTGGTATATAGTGC
>DAOTAZ010000209.1:0-6473 GCA_035382965.1 Chitinispirillaceae bacterium
CCATAAATCTCGATTTCGATACCGAGCCCGATCTGAAGAATAAATATGGTGTCTTCTATTCAAACGCTTATAAAAGTAAAAACATAGTCTGTCCCCGGCAGCTCCTCCCCTGGCCCCTTTCTGTTTATTATATTTCTCTCATGTTTCCTCCTGTTACTCTTAAACTCCCCGATTGGATCGATACTTTCCTCAAGGATAAACCCACCAGATACACTTCTGATTCCCGGAAGATGGAGCTTGTTATCTCTCTTGCCAGAAAAAACATTGAATCGGCAACAGGGGGGCCCTTTGCCGCTGCTGTGTTCAACATGGACACCGGTGAACTGATTGCTCCCGGTGTGAACGTTGTTGTAGAGCAATCCTGTTCCTCTGCGCATGCGGAAATAATGGCGCTTTCAACGGCCCAGAAAATTCTGGGATCTTTCGATCTCTCCTCTCATGGTCTTCCAAAATGTGAGCTTTTTTCCAGCACTGCACCATGCGCCATGTGTCTGGGAGCGATTCCATGGTCAGGTGTAAAGCGGCTCGTGTGCGGGGCCGCCGATAAAGATGCAAGGGCGATAGGTTTTGATGAAGGCGAAAAAGTTGAGAACTGGACCTCAAAGCTTAATAAACGGGGAATAGAGGTAGTTACCGACTTTATGAGAGAGGAAGCATCGGATGTTCTCCAGAGGTACAAGATGTCCGGCGGGGTAATTTACAATAGCGAAATTGGATGTAAATAGTTACGCTTTCCATTGAAATCCTGCATAAAAAGAGGTAATAAACTGAAAAACTGGGAACAGAAATACCGGGAGATTGCTGTAATTGTTGAGAAGGAGCTATCGTGTTCAGCCCACGATATGGACCATGTGTGGCGGGTTTATAACCTTGCGCACCGTCTTGTCGGTGAAAAAGACCGGGTAGATATTGACATCCTGCTGATATCCGCACTGCTTCACGATATTGCCAGGGTAAAGGAGGACAGTGACAGTACCGGAAAAATCAATCATGCTGTCCTGGGTGCGGAGATGGCTGAGGACATTCTTATCGGACTTGGATATCCCGGAGAAAAAATCGCAAAAATAAAGCACTGCATCATATCTCATCGATACAGGGCTGAACATGAGCCGCAGACCATCGAGGCAAAATTACTCTTTGATGCTGATAAACTGGATGTACTGGGGGCAGTAGGAGTTGCCCGTTCATTTATGTTCGCGGGTAAATACAGCGGTAAAATGTACTCGGATGTTCCTGTAGACAGATATATCAGAGAGAATCTCGAGGGCGGGAAACACAACGGAAAAATCAAAGACATTTCCAGACATACGCCTAATCTGGAATTTGAGACGAAGTTTGTCCGAATATCAGAAAGGCTCTATACTAATGCTGCAAAAGAGATTGCCAGGGAACGCCTGGAGTATATGCGGGGGTTTTTCGCGAGGCTTGAAAAAGAGATCTCAGGTATGATGTGATAAAAGCATCAGGTCTGGGTATCTTTCCTTACAATTATTTTCCGTCCAACTCTAAGTATCGTTTTACCAGTGATCCCGTTCAGGCTGCATAGTTTTCTTACAGTAGTCCCGTACCTGCGTGCGATATGGCTCAGAGTCTCACCCTGTCTTATCTTATGGTAAACTGTTTTTCTCACTTCAGTGAGGTACTCAAAATTATCCCTTGACAACGTAAGCGTGTCGCATTTCAGCGTATAAGTGTCAAAATCGATTATGTACCCCGGATCAATCGGTTCTCCGCCGTATCGGATCTCAAAATGCAGATGGCTTCCTGTGGAACGCCCGGTGTTGCCTCCCAGTCCAATAATCTCACCAGCCCTGATACGGGTGTTCGGAGTGAGGTCGGTTCTGGAAAGGTGCCCGTAGATTGTCTCTAGCCCGTCAAAATGGCGCACTACAACGGCTCTACCGTAACCATAACGGTCATTCTGAATTACTCTGACAATCCCGTCAAAAGCACATCTGACCGTATCACCTCTTTGGAGCTTGATATCGGTGCCGAAGTGCCAGAAATATCCCCTCGGGCCAAAAGGGGAGGTCACAAAGCCGTTAAAAGGATGGACATACCTGCGCTTCAAAGTGGTATCGGAAAGGAGAATCTTTACAGTATCGGACATTGACTTATAATCGAACCGCCACGCGTTGATTTTATCAGTGCACCAGTTGGTTGTGTCGATGTAAATGGAATCGGAACTGTAGAGTCTCTCAATTTCATCCTGGAACTCACTCTCCATTGCCTCCGGATCTGACATTATTTCCTGTGCGGAAGATGCAGAGTCCTGGGAAACCATGGTGCAAATAGAATCCTGATGAAGTGTATCGTTCGGGCTTTCAGTGTGAGCATAGTCAAGGGAAGAAAATGATTCAGTCTGAACAGTATCTGCAGGTTCGGAAAGGGCTTTCTTAGGAGGTAAAGAACAGGCATATAACAGTAATAAACTGAAAGCCGCACAACTTCTGATAATATTCATGTTCAGATGCATTGTCTTAACAGGTGATCCCGGGTCTTTAATCTATAAATTTTACTTTAGAGGGATCGCGCGGTTTTGCATCAGGAGACTCGTCTTTGTAACCAAGAGCGATACCCAGAACAGGTTTGTACCCCTTGGAAAATTTCAGTTCTGCCAGAACAGAATCCGCTTCTGGGGTATTTTTAGAGATAGCACGTGCAAGATTTCCCAAGGCACAGGTTCCAAGTTTAAAGGATTCCGCACTCAGCATGATATTTTGCGATAAAAGTCCGCAGTCAAGTTCACTGTAAGAGTTAGCCGTATCATTGGCTATAACGATGACTACCGGAGCATTATAAAAACTGGCGCCTGTGGCTTTAATCTTTTTAAGCAGCTCAGGCTTTGAAACGACCCGGATTTCCCAGGGCTGTTTGTTTATAGCGCTTGGGGCATTTATCCCTGATTTGATTATTACATCAAGAATCTCTTTAGGTACCTTTTGATCTTTATATTTGCGGATACTGCGGCGGTTCAGAATGGTGTTGTTAACAATATCGGATGTACTTTCCGGTTTTTCTGCGTATGACAAGAATAGTGAGGCAGAAACAATTATTGATAGACAAGCAATCAATCTCATACTCAAAACCTCTTTTCAACTCCTTTTTGTGTTATTAAACAGTCTTGAACACAGTTAATAGAGATGCTGTAACATTTGAAATTTTAAAATACAACACGAATTCCGTAAAGTGGTAAATGATTCATGAATTTAGTGGGCTTGCGGCCAGCAACGGTTTTCAGAATTAAATAATTTTTATTTCTGCCCGGAAAGGAAATGGGCCGGATCTGATTGGCAGTCAGGCAAAAAAAAACCGCTCCCCGGGAAGAGAGCGGATTTGAAAGCTGAATAAAGGGGCCATTATCTCAACAGATTGATTTTTTGCACGTGCATTGTACCATCAAGAGATACTCTCAGCAGGTAACTTCCGTTTTGCACTTCGTCAAGATCAACTGAGGTGGAGGCATTTGAAATCTGTACATTTCTGCTTAAAATCTTTTTTCCAGTAAGAGAGAAGATATCAACTTGTGCGGATGATTTCGCGGAGCCTGTAACAATTGTCAAAACATTTCCGTAAAATCTGATACCTGGCTTTAACATGCTCCTTACGGTATTGGTGCTGACTGCTGGTGAAAACTCCAGCTTATCGAGATTTGGTCCGCCATCTGACCCGGTTGAAGTAAATGTGATGGTGTTAATACCCGCCTTAAGAGTAAGATCGATGGTTTTCTGATTCCAGGTTGTCCAGGCACCGGTTGGTTCAAAGCTGAGCGACGATATGACTTCTACACCGTTTACCTTCACTGAGAATGTACGGGCAGTACTTGTACCATTGGCAAAAGTGAGAATTGTTTGTCTCTGTCCGGCACCTGCTGTGTAAACGGTAAATTCCACCGATGAACCTACCATGTTATCAACATTGGCATAACCTGTTCCGGAAAAACCGGCATTTGTGCTCTCCTGTACACCGTTGGTTATAAGAGCGTATTCTGCCTCATATAAATTTGGATTTACCGGCATGAAAACTGCGGTAAGGTTTACGTTGGCATTCAGAGATGATATGGTGTATTGGGCCTGGTTGCCGGTATAATCGTCTGTCCACCCCTCAAATTTCCATCCCTCGTTTGGAACCGCGGTAAAACTGATCGAGGAGCCCTCAGGAAAACGCTCCCCCTCGGGATTCTGGGTTAAAGTACCTCCGGGAGCAGCCTGAGCGCTTACTGTATAATAGGTACGGTTGTCTACAACAAAGTAAGCGGATATTGTCTTATTTGAATTCATCGTAATGGTAGCAGGATTTGTGCTCCCGGAAAGATCGCCTCCCCAGCGGTCAAATGCATATCCCTCCGATGCCTTCGCGGTGACAGTCACACTCGCTCCTTCTTCATAGCTCCCGCTTGACGGAGTGATACTTCCCTGGCCGGATGCAACAGATGTGGTCAGGGTATATTGAGTCCCGCCTACAACGTACATATTAGGTTTGGGTGCTTTGTCAGCACCGTTTCCCAGGAAGAATCCCAGATGCGGGGGCTGGTTGTATGCAGACTGTTGTGAAGAAACTCCGGCACGGTAAGTCGGATCGTGCATCAGTGTATACAATCTGTGAGTCGTTACTGCAGTGGTGGTATACAGGTAAAGCTTTGAGGCCCCATCGTGAAGAATAACTTCTTCGCGCCAGTCTCCCAGGATATCTGCGGAGAGATTGGGGGTTGCCTTGGTTCCGTTGCAGGAGTTGCCATTGAGAGTAACCAGACGGGTTGTCCCGTTGCCGTTCCATTTGTCTATTTTATTTCCGTCAAGCAGCTCATCCTGAAGATCTCCGTCCCAGTAAACACGGAAATTGACCGAACCCTTGTTCGAACTGATGCGGGTACCTTTACAGTTGTAGGTTCCGTCAGTGGCGCTGGACCACATCTCATATCCCACATGAGATGCATCGATATCAGCAGCACATCCCCGCCCGACATCTGTATTCGCTGACACCTTGTGTCCCCAGATCGTTTGTCCTGTTTTTGCATCAGCCAGATACGATCCGTTACTTCCTGCTGTGGCTCCTTCTCTGACAAGCCATAGCTCCAGTCCGGCACGGGAGGGGTCCATGTCTCCGATATGATTCGCGTCACCATGACCCATTCCGTTGGCGTAGAGAAGCTTCCCGTCGTGATCAAGTCCCGAAGACCCGAAGATAATCTCATCTTTTCCGTCATTGTCAACATCGGCTGCCATTATTGAATGGTTGCCCTGATCATTCATCGAGTTGTATCCAGATGTCTTTCTTGAGTCGATAAACCAGCGCTGTGTCAGTTGACCATTGCGCCAGTCCCATGCGGCACAGGTAAGACGGTAATAGTAGCCGCGCTGGAATACCGCGCTTGGAAGTTTCCCGTCCAGCCAGGCAGTAACTGAGTTGAACCGGTCAACCCGGTTCCCATAGTCGTCACCCCATTCCGCCTTACTGACAGTGCCACGGGCCGGGACATAGTTTACAGTTGCCATTTCAGCTCCGGTGCGTCCGTTGAACACCGTTAGATATTCCGGGCCGGAGAGAACATAACCGCCTGAGTTACGATAATCTGCATTGTCATTATCCGATGCCGCAGGACCCTTGCTGAGAAATGCCCCGGTTCCATCTTTGGTTCCAGGAGCTGTTTTACAGATTACTTCGGCAAATCCGTCACCATCATAATCAGCCACCTGATGCTGGGTGTAGTGAGCTCCTGCACGAATATTTTTCCCCAGATCGATTTTCCAGAGGCAGGTACCATTCAGTTTGTATGCATGGAGATGAACATTGCCTGTGTATCCGGACTGGGAATTGTCTTTGGCATTACTCGGATCCCATTTTACGACTAACTCATATTCCCCATCTCCATCGAGATCCCCCACATTGATATCGTTTGGGCTGTAGGTGTAGTTTTCACCCGAGGGAGTTGTTCCTCCTGCCGGGCGCTGCAGATTGATGGTAAGGCAGTTGGATGACCAGACTGAAACCTCTTTTGACCCTGTCTGTTCTACACCGTTTATAACTGTCCTCACAGTATAGGTGGAACTGGCAGTCCCGGCATTGTCTGTCAGATTTGTAGCTCCGGTAATTGGGCTGGAATTTACCTTTGTGGAACCCCGGTAGACATTGAAGGCAATTCCATCAGGATCATTCCCGAAGAGTCTCCAACTGACAAAGACCCCGTTTGAAACCTTTACTGCTACTACTCCGCGATCAAGCCTTTCCAGCAGACGCTGGGCTGAAACCGGCTGAATTCCAAAGATGAACAACCCAACAGTGATAATGGATAATGCCAAAAACCTGTGTCCCATGCCTCCCCCTTAATGTGATTTGTTCGATTTATATATTATACAATACAATTCCTGCTTTTTTTTATAGATATCTGATCTGCTTAAAAATCCGGTTTAATATCTATAATCAGTAGTGTCCGGTAAAAATTAGCCGCATGTAAATGTCAAAGCTAATAAAAA
>DAOTAZ010000210.1:0-1957 GCA_035382965.1 Chitinispirillaceae bacterium
ATCCCCAGACCACTATTTCTGAATTTGACAAGGTTGACGGAGTATTTGTGTCACTTGTAGAGAAAATGGGTATAAAGCGGATGGCGATTGACAGCATGACCCATTTTGAATCTATAGTGTCAGATCCTTATGAACTGCGCGAAATCGAAACCCGCCTGATTAACTCTATCAAGAGAGAGGGAGTCACAAGTATCCTTTTAAAGGAAAACGACAGCCTTCTGGGTCAGATGTCACAGACCACAAGCAAGATTCCGTTCATAGTTGACACTTACATCGTCCTGAGATATGTTGAGATCGACAGCGCCATCGAGAAAGCACTCTGTATTCTTAAAATGCGGGGAAGTGATCACCATAAAGATATCCGGTGTTTCAGGATTACTTCCAAAGGTATCGAAGTAGAGTCCAAGTTCAGCGGTCGGGAGGGAATCATGAGTGGAATCACCCACTCCACTCCCCAAGATGCTTTTGTTAATGCATTCGGGAAGCGTTGATGATTTCGTTTTCATCCATGAGTTTTGAGGCCCTGCTATTAAGCGGTTATATCCTGTTCAGCAGCCTGTTAAATCTTATTGCGCTGCTGATTTCGGCATTTTACCATAAGAAGTTCAACCAGTCTTCTCCCAAGACCGGATTTATTATAGCAATATCTCTGGCGATTGTTTTTGTAGTAGTTTTTTACTCGAGTAGAAGTGAAAGCATCTTTTTCCAGGTTGCCTCAGTTTTTACTCTTCTGGGCAGCGGCATAGCATCATCACTCAGCATACTCAGCCTTTTCTTTATAATGAGGAAAATAAGTAAATAGCATGATTATCAATCAGCAGAGCCTGTTTTTTTTTGATATATCCACTATCATTTTAATGACAGTGCTGGCTTATCTGAGCAAGCGGCTTGGAGAGGCTCTGAAAATCGGTCCCTACTACAAAGTCCTTTATGGCACGGGACTGCTGATCATACTTGCCATCTGTATTGACATGATCAATGACGCCCTCAGCCTTGGTCTATCATTTACAACAATCTCTGTACTGCTTCGCTTTGCGGCAGGTGCTATGGCTTTTTTCGTCTCTTTGAAATATTGGAAGTGGTTATTCTCGGAGTTTTTCAGGAATTGAGGTACGGTGTTCTATGGCCAAAAAAATACTGGTAATTGAAGATGACAAAGACATCGCGGATTTGGTAAAATTAGTGCTGGAGACTACTGAGGATTTTAAGGTGGAAACAGTTCTTGATCCGCTCCTTGCTTATCAGACTGCAAAATCTTACAATCCGGATGCTATATTACTGGATCTTTCAATGCCTAAAATGGACGGGTGGGCCGTATTCAAGGTTATACGAAGTGATTCATCTTTTTCCGGGGTTCCAATTGCAATACTTACCGCAAAATCCCAGCAATTTGATGAAATGGTAGGACTTCATATCATGAATGCCGATGCCTATATTACTAAACCTTTTGGAAAGCAAGAACTGATCGACAAGACTTATGAGCTCTTCAATAAAGGAAAAAAATAACCGAATTCTGGTAGTTGATGATGAGGTAGATGTTCTGGATTTTCTGAAAATCTATCTGGAGTCACTAGGCTGGGAAGTTACCACAGTCTCCACTACCGATGACGCATTCAAGGAACTTGACAAGCAGGCGTTCTTCCTGGTACTCACCGATATTGCCATGCCTGAAATGGACGGATACGAGTTTATCAGCAAGATCAAAGATAAACAGATTCCATCAGAGATGGCTCTGATGACCGGTTTTGGCTACAACCCTAAACACACTCTGGTGAAGATTTACAAAACGATCCGCTACCCCTGTCTGTTCAAACCATTTAACCGTGCCAAAGTGGCGGAAGCAGTCCAGAACGCCTGGAACAGTTATCACGAAGATCTTTAAGAGAGTTTTCACAGCAGATCAGGTGTCAAACTCTCAGTAAACCGATATAAAACTACCTCCTGCCTATTCCTCAGC
>DAOTAZ010000210.1:1967-6466 GCA_035382965.1 Chitinispirillaceae bacterium
AGATGTAACCATTCCACGAAACTCCCTGACTGTAATCACAGGACTTTCTGGTTCAGGCAAATCATCACTGGCTTTCGATACTCTTTACTCCGAAGGACAGCGCCGGTTTGTCGAATCGCTCTCCGCATACGCCCGTCAGTTTCTGGGACTGATGGAGAAACCGGATGTTGACTCTATCGAGGGACTCTCACCCGCTATTTCCATCGAACAGAAAACAACAGGTCACAATCCGCGCTCTACAGTAGGAACAATAACCGAGATTCATGATTACCTTAGATTACTTTTCGCGAGAATCGGAACTCCGACCTGTTATAAATGCGGAAAAATCATCTCCCGCCAGACTGTGCAGGAGATCACCGACCGGGTGATGGAACTTCCGGAGGGCACAAAATTCCAGATTCTTGCCCCGGCGGTATCAGGACGCAAGGGAGAGTACAGGGAACTTTTTGAGAAACTGCAGAAGGACGGCTTTCTACGGGTAATCGTAGACGGGATAACCTACACTCTTGACGAGCAGATTCCTCTTGACAAAAACAAAAAACACTCCATAGATGTAGTGGTTGACAGACTCATAAGCGGTCCACAGATAAAGTCCCGTCTCACCGATTCCCTTGAAACGGCGCTGAAACTGAGTACAAATGGAACGGTAAAGATATCCCGACCAGGAAATGAAGATCTGGTGTTCTCAGAACAGTTAGCCTGTCCTGACTGCGGGGTGAGTTACGAAGAGATCACCCCCAGGATGTTTTCTTTCAATAATCCCTTCGGAGCCTGCGAGAGCTGCAGCGGGCTGGGTTACCTTCTGGAAATAGATCCCGATCTCTGTGTCCCTGATCAATCCCTGAGTATCAGACAGGGTGCGATAGTCCCCTGGAACGGTGCATCGACGCAGGGCAGTTGGAATAATCAGATACTCATTTCGGTCTGCAATCATTTTAAAATTCCACTTGATAAGCCATTCTCATCTGTTTCCGAGAAACACCGCAGGATTCTTTTTTACGGCTCCGGAGATGAAAAGATAACAATGCAGTGGGAAACAGCCAGCAGAGAAGGCAAGGGTCAGTTCAAGAGGACATTCGAGGGGGTAATACCCAATCTTCTGCGCCGTTACAAGGAAACCACATCTGAAGATATACGTCAATGGATAGAGAGTTTCATGACACAGCGCCAATGTCCCACCTGTAAAGGTTCACGACTGAGAAAAGAGAGTCTCTCGATACTGGTGGGCAGAAGGAATATCGCCGAGATTTCTTCAATGTCAATTCAAGATTGCGCAGCATTCTTTGATTCCCTGAAATTGGGGGGAAAGGAAGCTAAAATAGCATTCCAGATTCTGAAGGAGATCAGGCAGAGAATTGACTTTTTGCGGAATGTGGGTCTCTCATACCTTACGTTAAGTCGTGGAGCATCGACACTATCCGGTGGAGAGGCGCAGCGGATCAGACTTGCAACCCAGATCGGCTCACGTCTGACCGGCGTGATTTACATCCTGGATGAACCGAGTATAGGACTTCATCCCCGTGATAACTCAAAACTGCTCGATACTCTGGTTGCACTCCGTGATCTTGGCAATACAGTAGTTGTGATCGAGCATGACAAGGAGACCATGCTTTCTGCCGATCATCTGATAGATATCGGACCGGGTGCCGGAGTACACGGCGGAAAAATCATCTCACAAGGTACACCTTCCCAGGTATGTGCTGACCGCTCATCCCTGACCGGAGCATACCTTTCAGGCAGGCGGGAGATTCCGATCCCGGCAACACGAAGAAAGGGAAACGGCTCTTTTCTCACACTGAAAGGAGCTTCCGGAAACAATCTGAAGAACATCGATGTCGCATTTCCTCTGGGGATGCTGGTTTGTGTAACAGGGGTATCGGGATCCGGCAAGAGTACGCTTATTAACCAGACACTCTATCCTGCGCTTGCCAAAAGCATCTATCATTCCAAAACACATCCGCTTCCTTTTCAAAAGATTACCGGGCTGGAACATATCGATAAAGTAATTGATATCAACCAGTCCCCTATCGGCCGCACTCCACGCTCCAATCCTGCGACCTATACCAAGACAATGGATATGATCAGGAACCTTTTCGCATCATTGCCGGAAAGTAAGATAAGAGGCTACTCACCTTCCAGATTCAGCTTCAATGTAAAGGGCGGACGGTGTGAATCGTGTGAAGGTGACGGAGTACTTAAAATCGAGATGCATTTTTTACCAGACGTTTATGTGCAGTGTGAATCGTGCAAAGGCAAAAGATATAACCGGGAGACACTGGAAGTACTTTACAAGAATAAAAGTATCGCTGATGTGCTGAACATGACTGTTGACGAAGCGCTGTTATTCTTCGACAAAATAGGCGCCATAAAATCCAGACTCTCTGTTCTCTCTCAGGTTGGTCTCGGGTACATTCACCTGGGACAGCCCGCAACTACTCTCTCAGGCGGTGAAGCGCAGCGGATCAAACTTGCATCAGAGCTTTCCAAAAGAGCAACCGGCAGGACTCTTTACATACTCGATGAGCCGACAACAGGGCTTCATTTCGAGGATATCCTGATGTTTATGAATGTGATAAAAGAGCTTGTAGACAAAGGGAACTCGGTGATAATCATCGAGCACAACCTCGATGTTATAAAATGTGCCGATTATGTGATAGATCTTGGACCGGAAGGTGGAGACGGAGGAGGGAGAATTGTGGCAAGCGGAACTCCGGAACAGATTTCTGCCAATCCCCGCTCGATAACCGGAAAATATCTGAAATCAGCCTTAGCCGGCAGATAAGGAAGCAGGGGAAAAGTTCTTCTTTTCCCGCCCCCAAGGGTAATTGTTCAATAACATCCACGAAAAACACCTCATAAACCGGTTAAAAAACTATTTTGTAGAAAACTTACTGACCCGGAAAAGCTTTGATTTACCGGCATTGCGGGTTATCGCCTGAAAAGGCACAACATGTTTCAAAACTATAAGGAGACATTGAAATGAGTGGAAAGAACATTGTGCTTTTTGGCCCGCCGGGAGCGGGGAAAGGCACTCAAGCAGCAAAGCTCCGTGACCTTCTCTCAATTCCTCATGTATCAACCGGGGATATGTTCCGTTACCACATTAAGAATTCAACGGAACTGGGTCTCACAGCCAAAGCGTACTCAGACAAGGGTCAGTTGGTTCCGGATGAGATTACCATAGCCATGGTAAAGGAACGCCTTTCCAGACCGGATATGAAGGAAGGTTTTCTTCTGGATGGATTTCCCAGAAGCGTTCCCCAGGCATCCGCACTCGATGAAATACTCGCTGAGCTCAACCTGAATCTTGACCATGTTATAAACATTTCTGTTTCCGATGACCAGATAAGAGACCGTCTTTCCAAACGGGCATCAATAGAAGGCCGGGCAGATGACGCAGATCCAAAGGTAATCCAGAACAGGATAGATACCTATAAGAACCAGAGTGAACCATGTCTCGCCTTTTACCGTCCCAGAGGAATCGTAAGGGACATTGACGGGATAGGAACCATAGAGGAAGTATTCGAGAGAATAAAAAAGGTATTTGCCTGATTTTTGATTTGATAAATAAGCCCTGCTCCATCGTTCCTCAATGGGCAGGGCATTCTTTTAAAGAAGATTGCTGGCCAGTTCCGCCAGTTCCGAACGTTCTCCGCTCTCAAGATTGATGTGAGCATAAAGTTTCTGGCCCTGCATCCTCTCAATCAGGTAGCTCAATCCATTTGAAAGACTGTCCAGGTAGGGATGATCTATCTGGAAAATATCTCCTGTAAATACCATTTTTGTCCCCTCCCCTGCCCTGGTGATAATAGTCTTTACTTCATGAGGAGTAAGATTCTGTGCCTCATCTACAATGAAGAATATCTTTACAAGGCTTCTCCCGCGGATATACGACAATGCCTCAATGACAAGCTTCTGTTCATCCAGCAATTCCTTTATTTTGGTATGCCTCGGATCAGATTCCGGAAACTGGTTCTGAATTACCCCAAGGTTATCATAAAGCGGCTGCATGTAGGGATTAAGTTTAGCCTGAATATCTCCGGGCAGAAATCCAATGTCCTGATTGCTGAGCGGTACAATTGGGCGTGCCATGAAGATCTGACGATAACTCCGGCGCTTCTCCAGTGCAGCAGCGAGTGCAAGAAGAGTCTTTCCGGTTCCTGCTTTTCCGGAGATTGTAACCAGTTTGATCTGTTCATTCATCAAGGCATCGAGGGCAAAAATCTGCTCTGCGTTGCGTGGAGTGATTCCGTAAGCAGTGGTTTTGTCCACCTTGCGGATCCTGCTGCATGATGCATCAAAAGTGCCCAATGCCGATTGTTTCCCATTACGCATGATCAGAAATTCATTAGGTGAGAGCTTTCCCCAGTTATCAAGCTCAGAAGCATCCACTTCCAGTTGCGGGTTATACATTTTCTGAATGTTCTCTTCAGAAACACCCTCCAGAATTCTGTATCCTTTGTATAGTGTAGAGATATCCTTTACATGATCTGTCGTAT
>DAOTAZ010000211.1:0-6462 GCA_035382965.1 Chitinispirillaceae bacterium
CCAGCTATGAGATCCCGGTCGATTCTCTTAAGCTTATTGCCGGTACCAAGGCATACCTGGAAGGAGTTACATGGAGGGAGGCGGTGAAACGGGTTAATCGAATCGAATTTGAGACTTCCACACTTTATCAGGATTCGATCACAGAGGATATAAGAATTGATGTAACGGATCTGTTCCTGGAAGGCATTTCCGCCTGGGAACTTTTATCTCAGATGAAAAATTATTGACCAGGTAATCAAAGTAATGGGCAATCTAAACTCACCTCTTTCTCAGTCCTTACCCCTTTTTAGTTGCAAAGATGAGACTGGGGTGAGTTTTAAAATGGGAAAAGCACCATGCACCTTCGCACATTTTCACCTGTAAGGAGGATATTATGAGTTCTATCCTTGCTACCGTTTCCAGGAGAGAGAAAACAGGTTGGTTTTGTCAATGGGTTCTGACAATATCCATTTTGCTTTGTTTTGCTTTGGGCAGCAAATCAGTTATGGCCCAGGTAATTGATGAAAGTATGCCTGCCGATATTCCGCAGGAGATAATTCAGGACTGGGAGACGCAGGATGGGACAGCATCAGCTGGTTACCCTGCTGTTGTAAACTCCATAGCCGGCAATTTGCCACCTGAGTATGCTCAGATTATAAATAATGAAGCACAACAGATTGGCGCAGTTACTCAGAATGACGCATGGAGGGCGCTTTATCTCAAAGCGTGCCATTACCGCCGTATCATGCGCATGAAGCCCTACTCTGAGGACATTCAGAAAATCGTATTTGCAAAGCACCACAATTTCGGGGGTCCGCTTGTGGGTTTTCTTGAAGGAATCCTGGGGAGCAGGGACACGGAGTGGGCAGACAGTTCAGCTTTATGTCTTCTCAATTTCAGTAACTACTATTCACGCCATACATATTTACTTGAGGATAAAACCGGAGTCATCAAGGATCCGGCGGTTTCCTTTGACGGTACGAAAATTCTGTTTGCATGGTCCAGAAGGGAGGGGTCATCACGGTTTTTCATGGGCACAGGGTTTAAGCTTTATGAGCTGGATGTAGCCAATCCCGCCGGTTATCGCCAGATTACCTCCAATCCCCCCGGACTTACCGTGTCTGATATCGAACCCTGTTATCTTCAGAATGGCGATATTGTTTTCAACTCATCACGCTGTTACGGGATGGTTGACTGCGCGTTTAACATAGTCTGCAACCTCTATATCTGTAATAGTGAAGGGAAGTATCTGCGTCGAGTAGGCTATGATCAGGTCCACACATTTTATCCGGTATTGATGTCTGACGGCAAGGTCATGTACACAAGATGGGAGTACAACGACCGTCTTTTGACCAGTGCAATGGGATTGTTTACAATGAATCCTGATGGTACACATCAGACAGAATATTTCGGTAATCAGACAAACTGGCCCATGACAATAATTCACGGTCGTCAGATACCAGACACCCGCAAAGTGATAGCCGTGGCTGGAGGTCATCATGCACCATATTCCGGTGATCTGATGATCATCGATCCAAATATCGCCAGAAATGGATTAAGTGCTATACAATTTATAGCACCTCTCCGTGAGCCTCCTGCAAATCCCGGGTACGAGACAAACGGCGGTGTGCGGTTTCTGTTCCAGAATCCCCTTCCACTTGACGAGGACAATTTCATAGTATCCTGGCGTCCAGATGACGCGGCATACACCAAATTCAAGCTTTATTTCATGAACATTGACGGTAGCAGAGAGCTTCTTGCCTGGGACAACCAGTCGGTAAGCCAGCCAGTACTGTTGAAAGCACGCCCTATCCCCCCGATGCCGGCTATTTCAGTTGATTACACACAGAACACCGGGTCCTTTACAATGCAAGACATTTATGAGGGCACAGGACTTCTCAAGGGCGGTTATTTTGGCGGCTCTGCCACGCCGGTTCCAAGGGGCACAGTCAAAAAGCTCCGTGTGATAGCAATTGATTACCGTATCAACAATGCTATCGGACACACCGGAACCACCGGATTTACCGAGACGCCGGTAGCGCGATGGACCGGTTCCTGGGAAGCGAAGCGGATTCTTGGAGAAACCCCGGTTTACGAAGATGGATCTGCGGCATTTATTGTTCCGGCGAGGACGCCTGTTTACTTTCAGGCAATCGATTCAAACGGGTATGTTGTCCAGACAATGCGCAGCTGGGCTACACTGCAGCCGGGTGAGAGCTTCAGTTGTTTTGGCTGTCATGAGGACAAAAACCTGGCGCCCCCTGTGAGTGGCGTTGCCATGGCCGGAAAGCCAAAACCGCTGGAACCCTTTAACGGCATCGAAAACAAGAGTTTTCATTACGCTAAATATGTGCAGCCGATATGGGACAAGCATTGCATCAGCTGCCATAATGCAAGCCATTCATCGGGTGTGGACCTTCGGGGAGATCGTGTGTGGAGCGGTGATCTTGATCCGACTCTGTGGCCTGATGACACTGAGGCGCGCAGATTCTGGAGCAGGTCGTATCTCACATTAACCCAGCAGCAGAAGAAATATGTAGACTGGATCACAATTTTCTCTCAGGTGACACCCCTCCGTGCTTATCCTCCCGGGGCATCCACAAGCTTCCTGATGACAAAAATCCTTGCGGGTGACCACCATGGAGTGAGCCTGAGCAAGGCGGAGAAGGAAATTGTTGCCTGCTGGATCGATCTGTGTATCCCTCATTCGGGATATTATACTGATGATATGACCAGTGAGGATTCGGCTTCTTTCGAGAAATCGATGGACAACCGCCGTACGCATGAGGCCCTGGAGAAAATCAATATTGAGGAATTTATCGCTGCCGGTCAGTACGGCAACAGTTCTGCCAAAATCAGAGATACCGACAAAAAGATACATGGCAGCAGAACAACTGCAATTTCTGAGTTTAAAATCAGATTTCTTGCCAGAGAAAGAGTTCTGTCGGTTGACTTCCCTTGCGGAGGGGAATTCATGCTTCTTGACCTGCGGGGGAGACAGATAGCGAACCTGGACATAAAAGAAGGTGTCTCTTCGATGGCTATTCCTCTGCCAGGAACCATAAGCAGGGGACTTTACGTGGCACGGTTTGCAGGGAAGAACAGTATAAAGCACAGCATGATTTCTATTGTCAGGTGATTAAAATGAAAGCGGTCTCTTCAACCCGGCTCCAGAGGCGGAATAAAACGATGCATAATTCCGGCAGGGAACGGAAAAAAACGGAGGTAGGGAATGCAGACAATTTATGATACGATCCAGGGCATAAAATACAGCTATTTCTTTACTGCAAAGGGCGTGCAGGAGAGTTTTATTACCGCAGATGCAAGCAGCGGGCTCTCTTTTGAGGCAGCGGCTGATGAACTTGCAGACAAGTATTCAGCAGTACTTCTTGAAAACGCACTTGACGAGACCACCCTTCAGTTCACCCGTTTTTATCTCAGCGATATAACAAATGATTATAATGTTCTTCTTAAGACCCGCATTTTCCAGCTTGTTTCCGGAGGCGCGGTTTCCTTTGTACAGCAAAGGCCTCTTGGGGGAGGCCAGCTGGGGATGCTTGTTTACCATATCAAATCAGAATGCGGATCATTCCGTCAGGCGTTTTACAGGCACAGGAGCGCCTATGGTTCTCAGAAAGTCTGTGCAACAGGTAAAAACTATTCATTGCTCTGGACTACCGGCTTTACAGATTCAGCCGCCCCGGATTCAGAGATTCAGACTCAGAACATTTTCTCCGAGCTTTCATCCACACTGCGCGACTGCAGGATGACTCTAAGGAGAAACACTGTCCGCACCTGGATTTATGTAAGGGATATAGACAACAACTATGCCGGAATGGTCAAGGCCAGGCGCGAACTGTTTGACAAAATAGACCTGACGTCAAAAACCCGTTATATCGCATCAACCGGTATAGAAGGCAAAGCGGCAGACCCGCATTGTCTTCTTACCCTTGACGCACTTTCAATAGGAAATATCAATGAAGAGCAGATTATAAGAATGGAAGCTGAGGAGAATCTTTCGTCGACGAGCGTTTACGGGGTCACGTTCGAGCGCGGGCTGAGGATCCGTTTCGGCGACCGGTCACACCTTTATATTTCCGGAACCGCAAGCATTGACAACAAAGGAAACATCCTTCATGAAGGTGATGTCTGCAGGCAGTTGGAACGTACAATCGACAATATTGAAGCTCTCCTTTCTCCTCACAATGCCACACTCAATGACATGCAGTACTTTATTCTTTACTTGCGCAATCCACTTCATTTTCCGCTGATCACAGATATCCTCTCCAGGCGTATCCCTGAGGGTATTCCTCTGCTTGCAGTGGAAGGGGCAGTATGCAGGCCGGGTTGGCTGGTAGAGATCGAAGGAGTTGGGATAACTCCAGACAACAATGATTTTCCAGAGTTCCTATAGCGCTTTCAATTATTCAGGGCTGATGTCCTGGAGAAACCGGACAGTTGCATGAATTGACAATACACATTAATCGGGTAAGGATCAGAAAAATGGTACTCAGAGTAAAAATATCCGGGGTTTTTCGATTTTTCCTGCCGTTACTGCTTTTCTCAGCGACTCTATTTGCCAAACCTGTGCAGAGGGTGGATCTGTACGATGAATCAGGGAACCACCTTATGTTTGTAATGTTCGAGTATGGCCCTGACGGCAGAGATACTGCCAGATCGGTCTACATGAGTGATAGTACGTTTGTCAGGAGAACCGTTTACTCCAAAGGCAGCCATACCATCGAAACGTCTTTTAATTTCAATAACGATACGGTTTTTTCCACAATGCTTGGAACAGACGGTGATAAACAGAGCATAGTTATTCGTGATCAGTTCGGAGTTGATCAACTGGGTAGTCCTGTGAGTTTCACTGCAACTGAGCCGGGGCATTTCGATTTTTTCCAGAACAATGCACTGATAAACAAGATCAATTACGAAAAAAGTGGTTCGGGAGAATACACCAGAATAAATGTGCTTGATAACTCAGGCAGTCTTCAGTACTACGCCACTTTGACTTACGAGGGAGGATCGGGTTCATCGCTGAAATCCATGAAGCAGGTTGTGAAACATTCGATGCGGATAAACGGCAAAGGTGTGGTCTTTCTGTATTTCAATCTGCCCCATTCATCAAATATCAAATGCGAACTTATTTCTCTTTCCGGAAGAAAAGCTGGAGTCCTTGTATCTGAAAAGATTCAAAAAGGCCCGGTTTCCTTGTCTGTAAGTATAAGTAAAAGGTTGCCGGGAATGGCAGATGGAGTATACCTGGCAAGTCTGGCAGTTGATGGCAAACGGGTAATCAGGGAGAAGGTTGTTCTTCAAGGATCAGGGAGGGGGTTCTGATGGTTTTCACAATCAAACAAACGACCAAGCTTTTTCCTGTTATTCTCCTGGTCTTTTCCCTTGTCAAGTCTGCGGACAGCACACTCTCCACAGTTCCGCCAAGCCTGATATATGAGCTTCTGGCCCTGAACCGTGATATAGGGACTGCTGCAAAACCGAAGTATCTCTCCCCTGCAGATATGACAGTATCTCCGGACAACACCAGACTTTTTGTGGCTGAGCAGACTGCCAAACAGATTGCAGTGATAGATTTGACGAATAACACTGTAATCAGGAAAATAAAGCTGCCAAATGAAGTCACTGGTCTTGCTGTTTCGCAAGATGGCTCGAAAGTATACGCGACCTGTTCATCTGAGATATGGCCTTCCGGTATCGTATGTGAAGTGGATGCCGCAGCGGGCAAAGTTTTAAGGCGAATACCTGCCGGTCACAGCGCCAGATCGCCTGTGATCAGTCCAGACGGCACTACACTTTATGTGTGCAATACCTTTAACAACAGCATTTCTGTCATCGATATTGCGGCCGGAAGGGAGACCAGACGCATTCCTGTGATCCGTGAGCCATATTCGGCAAGGCTTACTCCTGACGGCTCAGTTCTGGTTGTAGCCAATTCGCTTCCTAATGAGAAATCCACAGATTCTCTGAATATTTCCTGCAAAATATCTCTGATAGATGCTGTGAGCGGGAATGTAACAGCAAACATTCCTTTGACAGTAGGCAGTCACTCCGTTTTTGGCATGGCGATATCACCTGACGGCGCCTACGCCTTTGCAACACACCTTATCGGAATGTTCAACATTCCGGCAACTATAATAACCAATGGATGGATCCATACAAATAACGTAGCAGTGATCGACATTGCCAGAAAAAAGCTGCTCAACGATATGACACTCGACTATTCCGAAGAAGGAGCGGCAAACCCCTGGGGGATCGACTGCACTGATGATGGCAAGTTTTTGTGTATCGCGCATTCCGGAAGCAACGAAATCTCGATTATCAATATGCCTGCGATGATCGATTCGGCATCGCAGTCAAATGATCTCTCCCGGAAATTCAGCGTACTGTATCCGAACACAATAAGAAGACGGGTTGGTGTAAGCGGACTTGCTCCTAGAGCACTGACGATTGTGGGAAACAAAT
>DAOTAZ010000212.1:0-6461 GCA_035382965.1 Chitinispirillaceae bacterium
CGGCTGAGGAGGCAATTATCACCTGTCCTTTAACCTTCTGCTGATCCTGCAGAAAAAACGGCTCGGCACGTGCTCCGCCTTTGTAAACTGCTACAGCACCGCTCTGACAGGCATCAAAAATGCCTATCCTGATCCCTGCAGGTAAACTATCGAGGAATTCCTGAACCTTCTGCAATGAAAATTTTGTGTCTTTCAGCAAAAGATTCTGCCCGTCAGCATGACCTGAATAATAAAGCAGAAAAAGACAGTTGCCCGGATCACTGTCCGAAAGAAGTAGTTTTCTGGCTTTGTCAAGGTGGTGCCGGAGATCAGAACTGTCCGGATTAAGGGCCGTAATCACATTACTCTTTTTAAAGTCAGCCAGTTTCACAAGTAGATCAGCAAAGCGTTTTGTGTCCTCTTCAGCAAATCGCAGTTTCCCCACACTGCTTCCGCCGTCGTTCTGCCCAATAAGCAGTGCATATCTGTACGCAGACACGTTCTGAAGCAGCAGAAAAAGAATAAGAAACAATACTGTGCGAAGCATTCCCTACTCTTTTCTCAGGAGAAGTGTGGCAGTCTGACTTCCTTTTGAAAAAGAGAACTTGCTGATTGCAGCTTCAATATCACTTAAAGAGCTGTGTTTTTTAGCTATAGCCGATACAGATTCTTTCACATCGGAAGTCTTCAGAGGTGAATGCGAGAAAACAGCCACAACCAGTTCACCCCCTGAGGAATTATCAAGAATTATGCTCCCCGGGAAATACAGATCATTTCCTTTTCCTGATGGTACGCTGCAGGTGATAGATTTCTGATCGGGATGATAGAAAGATATGGTGCCGCTTTGATCTATACTTAAAAGGGCAACATACCAATCCCTGGGAGAATTATATATAATCTGGATTCTGTCACCCGCACGAAAAACTTCAGAGAGGCTGCCTTTTTGAGACTTCCCATCTCTTTCGTAAATAAATGAGATCAGAGCCCCGCCCTTGAACATCACTGTCTCTCTTCCGGAATTAAAGGCAATTGTATTAACAACCGGAATAGCAGCAATTATAAGCAGAAGGCATACGACCGGAACCAACACCGGACGGGCAAATGCAGGGCTTAGATACTTCTGCCAGAAAGGTGTTTTTTTCTGTGCTTTTTCTGCATAAAAAGAGGAGAAAGGATGGTCGGCCAGAAATTCATTACGCTTCCTGCGCAGATTCTGCAGATATGTAAAACAAGATTCACAAGTCTCAAGGTGCTTTTCAACAGCCTGAGCGGAATCTTTGTCAAGTTCTCCGACAAAGTATCTTTCTATGTCAAAGCGATTCGAGGTGCAGTTTTTCATAGAAGATCCCCCATTGAAAGCCCCGATTCGGCACATTTCCTCTTGAATCTGGTAAGATGGCGCCTTATGGTGGATTCACCCATTCCGGTTATTTTCGCGATCTCCTCCTGCCTGTACCCGTCAAAATAGGTATAAATCACCACTTCGCGAATCTTGCTGTCCCATGGGCTGAGAAAATGATGAACAATCTCTTTAAGAGCCATCCATTTCTCCTGAGGAAGTCCCCTGCTTTCAGTGTGATACTCCTCATCGAATTCCAGGTGTTTTTTCTTGCGCAGAAGCGAGAAGCAGTGATTAGTGCTTGTACTTAACAGCCATGAATAAATAGATTCCTTTTTGTTTATTTTAGGCAGAGCACTGATCAGCTTCATAAAAACCTCCTGAGTAGCATCCCAGGCCTCATCTTCCGATTTAAGCAACATCCTGCAGCGTGAATGCACCAGCGAGGCATAACGCTCGTAAAGAGAACGGATTTCCAGTTCATTTTCCTTTGATAGTGCTTTCATCTGTTCTTCTGCTTAATAGATGCATCGGGTTAGAAAAAACGCTCACCCTCTCCGGGTAAGAATCATTTTCCGGACTTTTCACCGGAAATATCTGCTGGACTTTCTGCTTCCGGAGCTGAAACCGGGTCATCAGAAGTCTGAACGGATGGATCTTCTGTCTGTGAATTCTGATCCTCCTCCATTTCCTCAACACCCGTTCCTTTGTATTTTCCCTCCTGGAATAAAACATCGGAACCCTCTTTCGGAGTACCCTCATCAGTCTTCAGAGAATCAGTCCTCATACCTTTTATGTCTTCTCCATCGCCTTTCGCCTCATTTATTTCGCTTTCCTGCTGCTGCGGTTCTTCATCTTTCAACCCCAGTGCTGCCATAGCGCTGTCTGCGATTTTGATTCTTGGCTGAGCTTTTTCTGTACAGTAAATAGACTGGGGATATTCCCGGCAGATCCTCTCGTAAAGACTCTTTGCAGTGACATTCTTCTGTAATACCTCATCACTGAGGTATGCAGCAACATACAAGGCTCTGGGAGCAATCGGTAGATCACTGTATTTTTTATACACATTAAAAAAAGACTGGATTGCAGCTTTTTCATCCTGGTTCTTCAAAAAGAGGTCTTCCGCAGCCCTGAATGCCTCTCTTGCTGAATCCTGTCTTGTCCGCACTGTCACAGGCAAATTCAGTTCCTCTTGAGCTATCCTTGCAAACTCAGTGGAAGGAAACCCTGTGATTATCGCCCTGAAGAGACTGTCAGCCAGCAATGAGTCTCTCATGTCATCCCGGGCAATAAATGCCGCCACACATAGCGCCTTGGGAGCGAACGGGCCGGTTGACGATTCATTGTAAAGAGAGAGAAACTGTCTGTACGCTGAATCTGGTTCGTCAAGCTCATATCTGAAAAGCTCGCCGATTTTAAAGTCAGTCTCACAACAGGTATCTTTTGGTCCCGTTTTTCTCTTTCTCAGTTCTCTGAGCATCTCTATGGCAGAAAGCCGGGCTGCAGAAAAAGAAGAAGCTGATTTATCACTAGATTTTGAGGCCAGTTTGAAGTATTCGGCGGCATTGTCGTAATCGCCTTTCTTTTTCTGGTATATCAGCCCCAGCTCGTAAAGAGCCTGAGAAACAACAGAGGATGTATCATTCGCAATATTGGTACTGTCCAAATCACCGATAATACTCTTTAAAACAACTATAGCATCATCAAAATGTCCCATGCGGCTCAGGATCATTCCTTTACTGAGCAGAATCTCATCGGAATGATGGGAGTATTGTCTCTTTTTGAGCATTAAATTGACATAGTTCAAAGCCTTTGTGAGAGAGTCAATTCCAACATAACATCTGACCAGAGCTCTATCCATGCGGTAGGATTGTTCAGGAAGGTCTTTTTTTCTGGGTGTCTTCTCAAGCAGAGCTATTGCTTTAGGATACTGCTTTAAATCGATATATAGTTCTGAAAGCCGTAGAATAAGATCTATTCTGGCTGTTTCTGACTTTGCGGAACGCAGCGCTTTTTCCAGCAAAGCGATTGCCTGAGATCTGCCTCCCCGCCTGATAGCAATATCGATCAACAGCAGACTTACCTGCTGGTTTTTATCCAGCCACGGATATTTCTGAAGAATTATCGTTACTGTCTCTTCAGCTTTATCCAGGTTGTCTTCCTCAATATATGCTTTACATAGATAGAGGAATGATTCAGGAATATGCGGGCTCTCCGGGTAAACCTGCTGAAGTTCCTTAAAGCGCTTTATCGCCTTTTCTATATCCTTTTTGTAGTAGTAGCTCTTACCCATCAGGAAAACGGCATCGTCATGCCATTTCTTTTTCCTGGTAAATACATCAAGTACTTTTGTAGACTTCTCAATTGCCCGATCGTATTTGGCTGCAACTGTCTGTGATGGGGTCACAACAAGACTGTCAGGAAAATTACGCAGCACCTTCCTGTGCTCCGCAAACCCCTCCTTGAACGCGCTCTCCCCATTATAATAAGTATTGAGATAAGCAGTGCAACCAAGGCTCAGAAAAGAAAAACACAAAGCGCTTAAAATCAGCGATTTACAAAATTTGATTTCAGGTGTTTTCTGCATTTATGTAGTAAAAATATATCCGGTTCCGGAAAAGAGAGAAATTGTAACTGCCCCGGCATCAGGACCTTCTTGTACTCTCTTGTCTTTTTTCAATCATTACTTAAATAACTCCTTACCAAAACCAGTTACTTATTACATCCAAAGGAAACATTGTAGTATTTTTACACAGATGAAACATCTTTTCAAGACAATTTTTCTGCTCTATTCACTCTCAGCCTTTGCCTCCGGTTTACTCTTCGCATCAGAAGCGCAGATAGACACAGCAGGCCGTAATCCAGGCAATCGTAACGCATACCGCGATTCCCTTATGGAGAGAGAAAGGACACGGGCACTGATATTTGAGCGTACCGATACTGTATTCTCAAAACCGGATCCCTTTTTCATCT
Organism: Chitinispirillaceae bacterium; assembly: GCA_035382965.1. Taxonomy (GTDB): domain Bacteria; phylum Fibrobacterota; class Chitinivibrionia; order Chitinivibrionales; family Chitinispirillaceae; genus JAAYIG01. The sequence continues at coordinate 4,292 of DAOTAZ010000212.1, forward strand.
CTTCATCCACAATATTCTCCTCTGATGCCAAATCACCTTCGGAATTACTCGGTTTCCACCCATTCTTTTCATCCGTTAAGTATGGGGTATCCAGTTCACTGAACCGCTTCCTGCCATACGGAAATGTAGCTCCTATAAACCATTACAGTTTGGGGGGACTCTTTAATCGAACAAGCAGTCTTATCAGAGGTACAGATCTGTTCAGCGCAAGCGAACTGTCAACTATTACTGTTAAAAACGGCGGCGATCTCCATTATCAGAAAAACATTGCCCTCTCAGTTCCCGAGGCTGCACTGCTGTGGGAAAACGGTGTATTTGATGAAAATATCCTTCAGGTCCGTTTTTCCAGACCTTTCTCAGAGCATCTTATGGCCAGCGTATACTCAAATTACCGCCACTTCAAGGACCAAAAATTCAGCCATGAAGGAAACGATGTCTATCATAGCTTTAGCAGACTCTTTAAGGACACAACAAAGATCTCCCGAATCGGATACAATCCCCTTACCGACGAGCACATAGTAGGTGCAAACCTGGAATGGCAGAGGGACAGCATCAGCCAAATCAGCCTTCAATTCTCCTATGGGGACCTGTCGAATGAAGTAGCGCTTGATACACCGAAGGCAGTGGATAATTTCGAGCATGCTCTTTTCAAACGTTATCCACTCCAACTGCAGATCCAGTCATCCTGGAATCTCCACGGACGATTCTTTCTCGATGCCGATTGCATCTATGAAACTGAGCCTGTTACCCGCACCACCGCAGGCAATATCAACGGGAAACTCACACCTGTTCACGATAGAGGTAAGAGTGATGAAGCAGGATTGGCGTTTCGCTCCGGTTTCGAGATGGCAGAAAGTGATTCAGCAGGAATCATGATGGAAGTAACGAGAAATTACAATAGGCTGTTTGACAGCTCAGAGATTATTATTGTAAAGAATCAACCTGCACTGTATTACAAACGTTCCATAAGTGGAAAAGGTATTGAGGGCGCTCTGCGTGCAAGTGCTGGAGTTCTTCTGTTACATAAAGACGACCTCAGCCTCAGTTCTTTCTGGAACGCAGGAATTGATCTTTCTGTTTCAAAGACCCGTTTCAGGGGATATGTTCAGCAGGACAATATAACCTACACTGTTCAATTCGACTCAATTTCAAGTGACTTGCCTTTAATTGAAAGATATTACAAAGCAGGTTTGGAATTTTACCGTGCCTGGAACAAATTCGACCTGCTGCTTGGATATCAGTTTGTATACGGGATCTCAGATACAACTGTCAATGGTGCATGGTTAAATGGAGTTGCCCCCTACACGCAGCCCCGTTCAGTTCTGGTCATCGCACCGGGGCTGGGAGAATGGAAAGGATTCTCACTGCGAACAAGCGCCATGATTTCCGATAAAAAGCCCTATGTCAAAGCCCGGGGATCGGTATCATACACAGCTCATCCCCTTAATACAAAAGAGCACATAGACGCGACACTGTCTTTTGATTACTGGAGTGAAAGAGATCCCGTGATGTTTGCCGGGCATTCAGACTGGAATGTCCCGATTTACAATCTGAATCTTGAGATTTCGACCCATATCCGCTCTTTCAGGCTTTTCTACAAAATCGATAATCTGCTGAACCAGCGATTTGCCTATGTACCGGGATACTACTCCCCCGGTATAACCTTCCGATGGGGAATTAACTGGTTTATACAGAGATGAGAATTTTTTTTCGGTAAACCTTTCCCCCATATTCAACAATAAAGAAGTAAAGCCCCGGCACCAGCCGCCTGAAAACAGAATTATCGATTGTATATTTGAAAGCCTGTTCCGGATCTGTGTAGGTGCTGTATTTCCACACAAGTCCGCCATCTGCAGAACGGATCGAGGTTTTGATAAACTGATCTCTATTGTTCTCTGACCTGGCCATGAACTCCACAGTAAGATCAGTACATTTACTTTTCCTCAATACAGTCGGGAAAAGGAGGAATTTTGAAGGGGATATCTCCTGCATTGTGACCTTCAGCGTGCAGAGCTCAGTACATATCTTCCCTTCAAGAGTATCGGAATCGATATACCCGGGTGCATCTGTGTATATCTGAACCCGTTCTTCTTTGTACATGGTAATTACAGCCGTACCATTGGAATCACATTCAAGAGAAGAAAACTGGGCTGCATTACCCATTTTATAA
>DAOTAZ010000213.1:0-6439 GCA_035382965.1 Chitinispirillaceae bacterium
AAATAATCCATACACCAACTATTCTGAGGTTTACACAAATTTTTCAGCACTCTCATCTCATCTCAGAGGTAATTTTCCGATTCAACGCGCCGAGTCACATTCTCACCTCAGAGATGATTTCGTGAATCAGCACACTAAGTCACTATTTCACCCCAGAGGTAACTGAGTGAACCCCCAACAGTACACAACCTCATCCTTTTCAGGCAGAAATCAACTCACAAAGAATTGCGGATATTTACCTCAGTACTATCGGCTATGAGAACCTCGTTTGTACCTGAGCCTATTTTTCCCCCGAAAATAACTGAGAGTATGCGTGCAGAGGCAATCTGGCTGCCTGACAGCGGAGTCCCAGACTTATCTTTGGGCACACAGTTCAGGGTATCAAGCAGTTCGGACAACCTTACCGCAGTGCTGTTCGTTTTTCGGTATAGTGCCTTTTGTGGTACGTTCTGCACATAATAGGCTATCCGTCTGGCTGGGTATATAGTTGTATTGGAGGCAGGATAAGTATTATCGAGGTTTGAGGCTAGGAAAAAGGTGTCCACCCCTGCAACATCAATACCAACTCTAAGTATTTCCCTGAAGGTAGTGTCATGGCTTTGGATGCAAATCCACCTCTCATCCTGAATAATTCCGCCATCATCGACAAGAATTCTATCTGCCCCAGTGGATGCATCGGCAGACAAATTGGTTTTCAAATGTTCCGGATTCAGAAAAATCTGAATCTCATCACTTGCACTGGTGGACAATACCAGTTTGAACCCATTTCCAGGCAATCCCAGACCCGACATACGGATATCTTTTTCGAGAAAATTGGCTATCGCAGCAATATCCCGCTGCAACTGCGCTTTTTCATTTTCTCTTGAAATACTGCGCATAAAGTAGCGATGTGTCTGGAAGGCACTCGACACCAGTATTGAACCGACCATCATAGCAATTGTCAATTCCAGTATTGAGTACCCGGATTTTTCCTTCAAAACCGATTTAAACATACTATAGCTTTGCGATAATAGTGGAAAGTTCTATCGAGTGCCTGGGGTTCTCCACCGGCCACTGAACATTCAGAACAATTTTTTTCTGGTTGCTGCTGGTTGTAACAGTCCAACTGCGGATATATTTGTTTCTGGATACATCTGAATTGGTCACGATCTCGTCATAATCGGTTCTGCGGAGTTCTTCTAAAAGCTGATATCCTGCAGATGTGGCCGCAGAGAGCTCTTTTGAAGCCTGGTTTGAATTGATAAGTGAAACCACACAGGCATTAAGTCCGGTTACCAGCAGTGCCAATATAATCATGGCAACTACTACCTCTATCAAGGAGCTCCCCTCAATATTTTTTCCTGCATTCATAAAAATCCCCCTTCATGGATACCGGATTCACTATTATTATAGAGACGCCGGGGGAAGAAAAAACGGAAACGAGATTTCCGATTCAGGAAAACAGGAATGAGATTATCTCTTGATGGGCATTGAAATAACTAAACAGCTTTTCTTCTGAACTGGTTTCCAACTGTTCTTTTTCCTCATCACTTCCGAACAGTTCTACTCTGTAATAATCCAGCGCACTGGAAAGCATGTTATGAATGAACAGGATATATTTGGCACTGAAACCGGATCCTGTGTGCCAGAGATTACGCAGTTGACGATCTGTGATCCGCAAGTGATCAGCCCACTCCGTAACTGATTGCGGTTTTTTCTCTATTAGAACCTTTGTGGCAAAATTCAGAGTATCGGCACCGAATTCACTGTATCTGTGATTAACAATACTGAGAATCGAGTTTTGGCTGACAATATTAAAAAACTCCCTGCTGTCAAATGAAGCTCCCTTTTCCAGCACCGCTCTTGCACCCAACTGAATACATGTTGCCCCTTTATTGGGAGAACTGGAACCTGTCAGCACTATGATAGGACAATGGTATGCATACTGACGAAGAATATAGAATTCATCATTTTCAATATCATTCATACCCAGATCAAGAATACAGGCATGAAAACGAAGCCCGGAGCGAAGGTATTTCAATGCCTCCGTATTGGAGGAGGCGGTAGAAATTGTATAAAGATGAACCGGTTCAAAGAGATCCAGTATGAAATCCTTAAATTCATTGTTATCTTCGATAAACAGCAGATTCAGAGTTTTATTGAGAAAATCATAAGGAAGTCTGTTTTTACTTTCCATGCAATATGTGCTACCCTTTACTTTTTTTGTTGATTTCAGTTCTAAAATCAGGCAGTGCCTCAAGGATACTGGATCTTACATGTAAATTCAGTAAAGACCAGACCTGTGTCAGTTCATTATACACCTGATCCACGCTGATAACAGGTCGTCTTGTTTTATAATATTCCGGGAGTGAGTCATACCTGATAAGGAGATCCTGAAGATAGATTGCAAACTGATCGGGACTGATCAGATTCTGACGGAAGTCATTTCTGAGTCTGGACAGCGGGTTGTCGGAAAGTGTTGAATCATAACCGGATCTGATATTCTGGTTAAAAGCGACACCCTTTTTATTCGTAAAGAGAATGCCAGCCAGTAAGATCAATACAGAGCCGATCAATGCTATGATAATCAGGGTAGTCCTGATTCTTCTGGAACGATTTGCGGCATTCACCCCTTTAGCACTCTCAGTTTTTTCGACATGCTGGCTACAACCCGGTCCCGCGACATTCCACTGATGACATCTTTTCTCATAATACTCTCTGCATCCGGGTGTCACTGTCGGGGTAAACATGACATCCTGGGACTAACTTTAATTCTACAAACGGGGAATTAAGAAATCAATCGGGATTCTAACTCTGTTTGTATTCTCTCTTTATGTAAAGGGGTGATGTATTGGGGATTCTCTGAATCTTATTCAATCCCCAGAAGTCTTCTGACAGCCTTGATTATCTGACGAATATCACTTTTCATAATGAGATCATCAGCACCCGCTTTTTTCGCTATATCATAAAAGCGATTTGGCTCGTAGCCGGTTACTATCAGGATTTTAAGTCCCGGGTGGCTCTTACGGACAATTTTCGTGAAATCGATTCCGCTTTTTCCCGGGAGTGAAATATCGATCAGGACCAGATCAGGATTTAATTCTTCGAGTCTCCTTAATGCCTCATCTGCATCTGTTACCTGAGCTGCAATTTCGATGTCATGCTCTTTCCGAAACATAATTGAATAGAGAAACTGCATCTCCTCATGATCTTCAACGATGATTATTCTTTTTTTTTTCATAATGGAGTTTATCCTGGAATGCATAACTACATTGTTGCAACCCCGATACCATAAAGATCAGATGCTCTTGAAAAAGAAATGAAACGGCCTGTGTTTTGCACCGGAATAAACATATCTCGCTTCAACAATAGTTTTCATCATTCTGGTTAAAAAAAATGAGTCAGAAAGTCACCTCTTTTCTCCCCTTTTCCTCTGTTTTTTTAATTTTCCTCATCGACTGCATCCTTTCTCCCGGATGGTCTCTATGGGTTCTCTACTTCCTTCCTGTGATCGTCTTCTGCGACAACCACTCTCCCAGATCCTCTTATCTCTTTACAGCACTTATCACATTTCTTATAATTCTGGGTTTCCTTCTCCCTTCTTTCTCTAACTTCCAGCGTATTCTGATCCTTAATCGTCTCGCCAGCATCATCTCTCTATGGCTCGTTTCAATCCAGACTGTGAGCCGGGTAAAAGCCTACATGCTGTTTTATAAAACAGCTGCACTTAGTGAAGCCATCCTTACAAACATGGCCGAGGGACTAATTGTCAGTGATCGCACTGGCAAGATAGTGAAATGGAATAAGGCTGCAGAGATGATCTGTAAAACCGGTGTTTTCCCTTTATATAAGCATACCGGACAGTGGAAACTGCGTGATCTGAATGGAAATAAAATCTCTCTAAAACAATGGCCTTTAAGCAGAGTGCTCAAAGGAGAGAAAATCGATGATCAGTCTTTACATCTTACCAATACCAGAACTCTTGAGAGCTCTTATATAAATGTCAGCGGAATTCCCATCTTTGACAAACAGGGAAATCTTGAGCAGGCTGTTATCATGATCAGAGATATAACAGCGATAATTGAAACTGAAAACAAGCTTAAGGATGCTCTGGAAACATCAGAGAAACGTGCCACAGAGATTGAGTCCAGGGGAAGACTGCTGAATGTACTGATGGAGCAGGTTCCGGAAGCCTTGTTTATCAGCGGACCTCTGAACCAGATACTTTACGCCTCCCGCTTCAGTGAAAAGCTGCTGGAGATGCCCCTGGAGGAGATTATCAGTACACCGGAAGAGAAGCGTCCTGATGCCTGGGGGTTCTTTCATCCCGATGGCAAATCTGCCTCTTTCACAGACATGCCTCTTTCACAGACATGCCTCTGTATCAGGCTGTGCACAGAGGAGTCACAACCGAAATGCAGGAATGGGTGATAAAACGTGACGGCAAGGCAAAAACCGTGCTGATAAATGCCCGTCCAATCCTCGACCCTCAAGGCAGAATAAGGGGAGCGGTAAGCGGATGGCGGGATATTTCTGAAATCAAACGCATCTTAAGTGCAAATATCGATCAGAAAAACTTTCTGGAAAGTATCCTTGATAATATCCCAATCGTAGTACTCCTCTTTAGCTGCCATGACCAGCGTCTCCTCTTTGTAAATACATATTACTACCGTATCAGCCGTTTTCCCGGTAGAGAGATACTGGGAAAAAAAATCCAGGAGGTCTGGCCTGATCTGGAGAGCCGGCTTGGTCCGATTCTGGAAAAAGTATGTATCGGCAATGAGTCCTACAAGGCTGAGAACATGGAGCTGAAGCTCGATACAGGAAAAGGACAGGAAGTCATATTCATCAGTTTTGAACTGATTCCTCTTTCCTCTTATGATTCCGAAAAGACTGTTCTGGCTATCGTAAGAGAGACAACTGAAGCTGTGGAGACCCAGAGGCAAATCGAACAGACTGTCATCTTTGATGAAGCAATTCTCAGCAATATCACAGATTCGCTCTTTATCTTCGATGGTAATGGGAAGCTTCTTAAGACCAATCCTGAAGCCATAAAGAAACATGGTCTTCCTGAGGATATAAGAGAATTGCAAAAAATGAAGAGTGTTTATGGTTTCCTGAAATATTTCCGTATTTACACTCTTGACGGGCAGGAGATTCCTCCTGATAAGTGGCCTTCCTCTGCCGTTCTCAAAGGTGAAAATCTCCCCGGAACAGAAGTAGTGGTAAGGGTAGCAGGAAAAAAAGAGGAGTGGATTGCCAGTATCAGCGGCGTTCCTGTAAAGAAGAAAAGCGGCAGGGTGGAGATAGGCATAGTCACTGTGAGGGATGTCACTTCAGCGGTCAAGGTGCGCAGGGAAATGGAGTATGCGGTCGCCCGCTATGAGTCAATTGTAAATTATATGAACGATGGGCTTGTGATTGCCGATCCCAGTGGTGAAATCCAGTACATGAATCCGGCAGCACTTAATCTTCTGGGCTTCAGATCAATTGAAGAGATTCCCAGGAATCTTAAGGAATATGAGAAAATATTTACCTTGTACGATTTGCAGAAAAAACCGATGTCTGTTGAAGACTGGCCTATATCCAGGGCAATGCGCGGGGAGAGTTTCGCCGGTTTTGATCTGTCGGTACACAATTCAAGAACAGGTACCGATCTTGTTGTCAATTACAGCGGGGCCCCGGTATTTGACAAAGAAGGAAAACAGATACTTGCGATTCTTACCATACGGGATGTAACAGAGCTTCGTGAAAGGACAAGGGAGGCAGAGGAGAGTAAAAGGATTCTGGATGCGATGCTGGAGCATATTCCTCTGGGAGTAGTAATAGCAGATTCTGATCTGCGGATAAAAATGACCTCCAGGTTCGACCGGGAGCAGATGGGAGTGCGCACCGGCCTGTTACACGAAGAGGGAAACAAAATAGCATCTGTAAAATCGGATACACAGGAGCCTGCAACCTGTGACAATCATCCGCTCTGTCTTGCGGTAAGGGAAGGGATAGTTACTTCCAATGAGGAATGGATCTTAAGGAATCAGAAGGGAGAGAAAATAACGGTCCTGTTTAATGCAAGTCCCTTGATTGATAAACAAGGGCTGAGGGTCGGCGGCATTCTGCTGTGGGTAGATATCACTGCCCGTAAGCATACTCAAAAGGCTCAGGAACGGCTGCTTTCCCAGAACCGCAGGCAGAGGGCGTTTCTTGAGACACTTATTGAGATTGTGCCGGCTGGAATCGCTGTAATCCGCACTGACAGGATGGACCTTGAGATTGTCAATTCCTTTTTCCGTTCGGTGTTGATGAAAAGCAGGCTGGATAAAGGGAAAGACTCCCCTTTCCTTCCCGAACTGATCAGATCCCGTAAAATGGAGCCGATCAATACATCATTCAGGGAAAAACGAGCTGTTTCGGAGAAAGAGATTCCACTGACAATTGGTCAGAAAATGACCTATTGGAATTT